>JANOJO010000183.1:0-7751 GCA_031418795.1 Bacteroidota bacterium
TTCTTCTCGTTTCTCTACCTTTAATATTAGTGTCATTAATCCACAGGCTCCTGTCATTTGTTGCTTAGCCAATTGGTATTGGGGAAAAGATTCATCAAAAGGAAAGATGACCGATTCAATTTTGGGGTGTTGTTTTAAAAATTCCAAAACTTCACGTGTTGTTTTTGAAATACGATCAAGTCTTGCAGGCAGGGTTCTTAATCCGCGTATTAACAGCCAGGCATTAAAAGGCTGAATGCCGCTGCCGATATTCATGTATTCGCTGTCAAAAATTTTTTTAATCATTTGATGTGACCCACTCAGTACACCACCCAATGTATCACTATGTCCCCCGATGTATTTAGTAGCAGTTTGCATAGCCATGTCAATGCCCGGTTCAATTACATTTTGATAAATGGGAGTGCAGTAGCTGTTGTCAATAAATGTTGTTATGTTTTTTGATTTTGCAAGGGTTGCCACTTCTTTTAAAGGTTGCAAAGCAAAATCCCAGCTGTTGGGAGATTCTAAAAAAAATAAAGTTGTATTTGGTTTTATCGCTGTATGCCAGTTTTCAATTTTAGTACCATCAATATAAGTTGTGCTTACTCCAAACCTTGGCAGTATCACATCAAACATTCTTTGCGCCCAAGTGTAGGGAGCATTTACAGATACAATATGATCTCCTGATTTTACATTGGTCAATACACCGGCAAAAATGGCTGCAGCACCGCTATTAAAAACAAGACAATCTTCTGCTCCATCCAGTGCGGCTAATTTTTTTCTTAAAATATCTACAGTAGGATTTATTCCGCGGCTGTATAAATAACCACTCATTTCATCTTCAAATGCTTTGCTTAGATCTTCTACTTTCTTAAAAGCAAAATTGCTGGTCTGGATAATAGGCGGCGATATTGCATTGAAATAGTTTTCCCTTTCCTCACCAAGTTCATTAATGATATATGATAAATCCATTATAATTCAGTTTTGTTTTCAACTACCCGTTTTTTCCTGAAGAGGAAATATAAAATTACAAATACCGCCAGTACCCCAAGCCCGGTTAATGCTGCATAGTCATTATTCTTATAATCCATTGCAATACTGATTCCGACAAACGCATAAGCCGCAATAAAAATAACAGGGAATAATGGAAACAGTTTCATTTTATATACCCCGGTATTATCAAGATGTTTTGTTTTTTTCCTGAACCAGAAAATGGTTGCGCTGCTTAATACCATACCAAAACAATCCAAAAAAATAGTAAATGCAAGTATCTTTTCAAATTGCTGCATAAAAAATAAAATGATAATACAGGTAGCAGCAAATATGGTGAGAGAGAAAGTAAGCACCCCGGTTTTTTCATTTTTTTTTGCAAATGCAGCCGGCAAACTTCCATCATCACCCATGGCATACATTACACGGGGATTACTCATCAGCAATCCGTTTACATAAGCCAGCACACCCAAAAAAAGAAAACCCGAGAAGATTGCCGCACCCTGTTGTCCGAAAATTTTATCAATAACTACATAAGCAATTTCTCTTTCGCCTTTCATCCTGTCAAAACCTACTATATTATAATAACTCATATTTACAAGCAGGTAAAGAATTATTATAATGGCAATGCCAATAAAAATGCCTCTTGGTATATTCCTGGCGGGTTTATCAACTTCATTTCCAAAATTGATAGTTTGCTGGTAACCGCCATAAGTAAAAGAAACGGCAACCAGGCTAATGCCAAGACTTTTTATCCAATCCATATTACTCCCGGTTGAAACCAGTTGCTGTGCAGCTGAATTATCAGCATACTGATGCGGAAAAAACAAGGCAACAATCAACACCAATATCATGGCAATTTTTATAACCATCAAAATATTCTGTGCCAGTGAACTCATTTTTAATCCCCGAAGGTTGATGCCATAAAAAATGATAATGGCTATGCTGCTTAAAACAGCTTTGTGAATATCGTTCCACTCACCCGGAAATAATTTTAAAATATAACCGCTGCCGATTATAGCAACACCACTCAGGCTGGCGGCATTGCTTACCAGTATAAGGCAATTAATGGCAAACGCAATACTCGGGTGATAGGCTTTTGCAAATACTTTATAATATCCGCCAGTAACAGGATAACGACTTCCGATTTCTGCATACGTTAATGCACCGCACAAAGCAACTATGCCCCCAATAATCCATGCAGTAAAATACACAGAGGGATTTATGGCATCTTTTGCACTGGTGGCTGCCGCCCGGAAAATGCCCATGCCAATGACAAGCCCCACCACAATCATTACAAATGAAAACAGGTTAAGTTTATTTGACTTCATAGGTGGAAGATAAAGAATATTGGGATTAACTTTACCAACTACTATTTATGAAAAAGATTATTTTTTTTGCAATACTTTTTATTGGTACAACAAAATTATTTTCTCAACAGCAAGAATATGATTCTTCACAAACATTGCAGGAAGTAACCGTTCGTGCATTTGAACAAAACAGGAAACTGATGCAGGTGCCGGCTGCTGTTATCTCCATCAGTAAAAATCAGCTTGCAAGGTTTAATAATACAAATCTGCTGCCGGCAATAAACAGCAACCCCGGTGTAAGAATGGAAGAACGTTCTCCGGGAAGTTACCGCCTCAATATCCGTGGCAGTTCACTCCGATCACCTTTTGGGGTAAGAAATGTAAAAACTTATTATAACGATATACCTTATACTGATCCAGGTGGCAATACATATTTGAATCAACTTGGATTTTATAATATCCAATCTATGGAAATTATAAAAGGGCCGGGAAGCAGTTTGTATGGCGCAGGCACGGGGGGTGTTTTACTTTTAAAAACAGATCAGCCCAACTGGCACTCCGGTTTGTCTTTTGATTTCAGTGCAGGAAAATTTGGCCTTAATAATCTGAATACAAATCTTCGGTTGGGAAGAGATGCATTTCAAAATACTATTAATTACCTGCAACTGTCATCAACAGGTTATCGTGACAATTCAAAACTTGATCGTAAAGTTTTTACATGGGACTTAAACACCACTCTTTCTGATAAAGGAAAAATTACAACGCATTTTCTTTTTAGTGATCTTTTTTATCAAACTCCGGGAGCTTTAACAAAAGCAGAATATTTATCCAATCCAAAAGCTGCAAGGCCAAGAGTGGGGCAAACACCCGGCGCAGCAGAAAACAAAGCTGCTATTTATCAAAAATTATTTTTAGCCGGCATCAGCTTCAAACAAAAATTTAATGATCATTGGCAAAACACTACTTCTTTTTATGGCGCTGCCACAAGATTATTAAATCCTACCACCCGTAATTATGGAAGAACAAATGAACCGCATACAGGTGGCCGATCATTTTTTCAATATTCAGGTAAATTGGGTGCCACTTCAAAAATAAACTTAGTTACGGGCATAGAATTTCAGCAGGGAATTTCTTCAGTAAGAATTTATGCCAATAAAAACGGCAATCCGGATACATTGCAAACTGATGATGAAATTAACAACAAAGTATTTTTTGGATTTGCTCAAGCGACACTTGAACTGCCACACAGTTGGTTTATTACCACAGGCATCAGTATTAATTCCCAGCATATTTCTATCACAAGGCTTTCAACTGTGCCGGTAACAGAGCAAACCAGGAAATATAAAAATGTGCCGGCGCCAAGAATTGCCGTTTTAAAACAAGTAGCGAAAAATTTTTCTGTCTATACCAGCATTTCAAAAGGATTTTCTCCTCCCACTACTGCTGAAATTTTACCATCAAGTGGCATCATCAGCACAGATTTGAATGCAGAGAAAGGAATAAGTTATGAAGCAGGATTCCGCGGCACATTAAATGATGGCCGTATTTATTTTGATGTAAATACTTTCCGTTTTGGATTAAATAACACCATCGTGCAACGGAGAGATCAAAATGGCGCAGATTATTTTGTAAATGCAGGCTCTACCAAACAAAAAGGAATAGAATCATTTTTATCCTGGCAAATACTCAAGAATCAAAAACAATTTTTCAGTAATATAAAAATCTTTCTGAGCCATACCTGGAATGATTTTTCTTATAAAAATTTTGAACAACTCACCGCAGATTTTTCTGGAAAAAAATTACCAAGCGTGGCGCCGCAGATAGTTGCCGTTGGTTTTGATCTTTCAACAAAGCCAGGACTGTATGCACATATAAATTATTATTACAGCGATCCTGTTCCGCTCAATGATGCCAATACAGCATATGCTTCTTCTTACAATTTGATGGGTGCAAGAATTGGCTGGAAAAAATCACTGCATTTAAAAGTATTGATGGAATTGTTTGTGTCGGCTGATAATATTTTTGATGTACAGTATAGTTTGGGAAATGATATCAACGCCTTTGGCAGCAGATATTACAATGCTGCACCGGGATTTAATTTCAGCGGTGGTATTTCATTGCATTTTGTTTTTAAGTAAAAATGAAAAAATATTTGTCGTAATCATTTCTCTTCAACTAAATTTGCCGCCGGTTTGGTTCCTTGCTTAACAACAAGGATTAAAAGGGAAGTCCGGTGAAAGTCCGGTGCTATCCCCGTAGCTGTAAATGATACCCCAAATCTGCCACCGGCGGACTTAAGGAAAGTTCTCAAACTACAAACCACTATCTCTATTAATGAGATGGGAAGGAATTGAGAAACGTCATAAGCCAGAAGACCTGCCAAATCTCCCGATAGCTATCGGGACAACATTTATTTTGCTTTCGGGTGAAAAGCTGAAGTGTAAAAGTCGAAGGACGTTTATATTTCTATCTCTTTTTATTTTCCTGAAAGCAGTCACACAAAAATTCATTAAACAATGAAAAGAAAAATTTTTGTAGTGGCTGCATGTATCTTCAGCAGTCAGCTACCGGCACAACAACTTGTCCCGACCCTTCGGGAAGACAGCAGTTCAAAAAATCTGGATGAAGTGGTGATTACTGCCAACAAGTATCCGAACAAAACATCTTTAACGGGTAAAGTGATTACTGTAATCACCAAAGAACAATTGGAACAAAGTGGAGGAAAAGATTTATCGCAGGTGCTTGCCGAACAGGCTGGCGTTTATATCGGCGGAGCCAACAGTAATGCAGGAAAAGATAAAAGCGTTTACCTGCGGGGCGCAAGAGTAGACCATACCTTAATAACTATTGATGGCGTGCCGCTATATGACCCAAGTGGTATTGGCGGGAATTTTGATCTCCGCAATATTTCAATCAGCAATATTGATCGTATAGAAATATTGAAAGGCAGCCATTCAACATTATATGGCAGCGATGCAATTGCCGGAGTAATAAATATTATAACCAGGAGAGCCGGAAATAAACCTGTAAGCGGTACTGGTGTTTTAAGTTATGGCAGCTATAATAGTTTTCGGGGCAGCGCAGGCGTAAATGGTAAAAAAGATAAGATTGATTACAATGTAAACTACAGTTTGCAAAAAACAGATGGCATTAATGAAGCAACAAGCAGTAATGCTAATGCAGATAAAGACGGATACTCACAGCATAGTGTGATGGCAGGATTTGGTTTGCAGGCTATAAAGAATGTCAGGATACAACCTTATATACGTTTTACAAAAACAAATGGCGGTTTAGACCAGGGAGCATTTACCGATGAACTGGATTATACCTATACGCAAAAAAATTTCCAGGCAGGAATAAAAAATGAATTCAGTTTTGGAAAAACAAAACTTAACCTGCTGTATAATTTCAACAAAATAAATCGAGAGTACATTGACGATAGTGTAAAGAGCAGGAATGGTTATGATACCTACAGCCGGGGTGTGTATAAGGGCCATGAACATTTTCTTGATGCTTTTGCCCATTTTAATCTGACTGATAAAATAAAACTGACGACAGGAATAGATTTTCGCAGTTCAGTTTCTGACCAGGAATATTTTTCCGTTGGGTACTTCGGACCTTATGCCACTAAGTATAGCAATGATAGCTTAAAGCAAAATCAAACAGGTTTATATGCCGCTTTAAACTTAAACAGTAAGAGTAGGTTTAATCTCGAAGTGGGCAACCGGCTGAATCTTCATTCAGAATACGCAAGTCATGATGTGTTTAATATTAATCCGTCTTATTTAATAAATAACAAGCTGAAACTATTTGCAAATCTTTCTTCGGGTTTCAGAACCCCATCACTTTACCAGTTGTTTTCTGAGTATGGAAATAAAAACCTGGAGCCTGAAATTGCGCTGACTTTTGAAGGAGGACTGCAATATTTTACTGCTGATAATAAATTTACCGGCCGTGCAGTTTTTTTTAAACGAAATGTAAAGGATTTGATTTTCTTTTTTTATAACCCCAATACTTTTCAATCACAATACATCAACCAGGATAAGCAAAAAGATAATGGCATAGAACTGGAAGCGGCCTGCAGCATTGCAAAGAATACAACTGTAAAAGCTTTTTATTCTTATGTAACCGGTGAGATAAATACAAAACTTGGATCTGGAAAAGATACCACGTATTTTAATTTACTACGCAGACCTAAAAACAGTTTTGGTATAAATATCAGCAGCAGGATATCTGATCGGTTTTTTATCAGCAGCAATTTTTCCGCTTTGGGAAAAAGAGATGATGCGTATTTCGATTCGCAAACTTTTACTACACAAAGAGTAGTGCTTGACAATTATTCGCTTTGGGATATTTATGCTGAATACAGTTTTGTTAATAACAAATTGAAACTGTATGCTGATTTCAGAAATATATTAAACAATAAATTCACTGAAGTGAGCGGATTCAATACAACCGGCTTTAATGTGAATGGTGGAGTGAGATTTAATTTTTAATATTTCCCACAAAGACACAAAGTGCACAAAAAAAATTCCTAAGCCGATTATTATTACTTAGTGTTCTTTGTGTCTTTGTGGGAAACAATTTCGAAACAGTTTTAAATATGCTCCACCAACAAAAATACTGTCCGCGATGTAATATAATATTTGAATGCAATCATGGTAATATTTCCCAATGCCAGTGCGTTGGTTATAATATAAATGATGAGTTAAAGATTTACCTGGAGCAGCGCTATAATGATTGCCTGTGCAAAAACTGTCTTGAATATCTTTCACAAAAATTAAATTTGTTTAAAGAGAACTATATTTTCAGATAAGTACTTTTGCTAAAATCAGTGTTTATGCAATTTAATATCCAGGAATTTCTTACGCTTACATTCACCCTGTTTGCAGTAATAGATATAGTAGGCTCTGTACCGATGCTTATTTCCCTGAAAGAAAAAATGGGTGGAATCATAGCATGGAAAGTAACGCTGATATCCGGCGCATTGATGGTATTGTTTTTCTTTTTAGGAAAACCTTTTCTGAATATTCTTGGAGTGGATATTAAATCATTCGCAGTTGCCGGCTCTATTGTAATCTTTATCCTGGGTCTTGAAATGGTTTTGGGAATAGAATTTTTCAAAGCAGAAAAAGGTGTAACAACAGGTACCCTGGTGCCTATTGCTTTTCCTTTAATTGCGGGTAGCGGTACATTAACTACCATCATGTCATTAAAAGCAACATTTGAAAGAACCGATAAAAACGAATACATGATATTACTGGCAATATTGGTAAATCTTATTATTATTTATTTTGTATTGCGGTCGCTCAACCTGATAGAAAAAGCATTAGGCAAAGCAGGACTGATGGCTGTACGAAAATTTTTTGGCGTAATATTGCTGGCTATTGCGGTGAAAGTTTTTGCAACGAATGCTGCAGGATTGTTTAAATAATTCGCCTCACCCCAACCCTCTTCCCGCTTGAGCGGGAC
>JANOJO010000184.1:0-22794 GCA_031418795.1 Bacteroidota bacterium
CCGAATCAGCAGATACCTTCTATCAATACTATTGGCAAGCAGTTTATTCGCACAAATAGTAAGCGGTTCATTCGCACAATCAGATTATGAAAAGCTGTCACCGATTGTAGTAAAAGGTCCCGATTTTAAAGTCAGTGAACAAATCCAGACTGAGTTCTACAAGATTTTTACAGATGCATCAGATGTCAGATGGTATGAACTGGATAACAAATTCGTGGCAAAGTTTTCTATGAAAGATCAGAACCATCAGACATTGTTAAACAAAAAAGGGAATGTTGATTTACCACATCAGTTATGGCTCAGAAAAGAATCTACACGTAGATGTAAGAAAACTGGTAAAAAGCACTTATTTCGATTACAGCATTACCATGGCTATTAAAGTGGAAGTTGACAACCGGGAGATCTGGGTAGTAAACATGGAAGACAAAAAAAATCTCATTACAGTAAGAGTTGAAGACGGGGAGATGGAAGAGGTAAAAAACTTACAGAAATCATTATAAAGACTTCATAATAGTGCTGCACCTCATTGAAAACATTAATCTCGCCAATTAGCGGGATTTTTTATTTCCGGAAAGCCGCAACATGATTTGCCACATTTTCAATTCCATAATTTTTTTTAAGGGCATATGTCAGTTCCACTCCTATCTGACCCGATGCGCCGATGACGAGGATTTTTTCTTTAACCATAGCTGTCAATTAAGAGGCAAATGTCAAATTTCAAATCACAAATTCCAAATTCCAAATTACAAATATACCTTTGCCGCTATGGAAAAATTTCTGAAAGATTTATTTGTTAACCAATCTTACGATGAAAATAATTTTTTTCTGATAGCCGGCCCCTGCGTGGTGGAAAGTGAAGAATTGATTTTGGAAGTAGCTGATAAGGTTTATTCCATTTGTAAAAACCTGGGCATCCCATACATTTTTAAAGCTTCTTACAGAAAAGCAAACCGCACCAGCGGCTCTTCATTTACCGGGCTGGGTGATGATCTTGCAATTGGCATGATTGCCAAAGTGAAAAAAAAATATTCTCTGCCCACAACGACTGATGTGCATACAAAAGAAGAAACTACGCTGGCAGCACAACATGTGGACATTTTACAAATACCGGCCTTCCTTTGCCGGCAAACGGATTTGCTGGAAGCTGCCGCAAAAACAAATACAATTGTGAATGTAAAGAAAGGACAGTTTGTAAGTGGAGGAGCTATGAAGTTTGCAGTAGAAAAAATCCGCCAGGCAGGAAACGATAAAATAATTTTAACCGAAAGAGGTACAACATTCGGCTACCAGGATCTGATTGTTGACTACAGAAATATTCCCATCATGCAATCGCATGGCGTACCGGTTGTGATGGATTGCACACATAGTTTGCAGCAGCCGAACCAGGCAGGTGGAATAACAGGTGGTAATCCGCAGATGATTGAAACAATTGCAAAAGCGGCAATAGCAACCGGCGCTGATGGTTTGTTTATTGAAACACATCCCAATCCTTCCATTGCAAAGAGTGATGGCGCTAATATGCTTCAATTAGATTTGCTGCAACCACTATTGGAAAAATTAATCAGGTTAAAGAAAGCGGTCAACCAATAAATTTAAAAAGCCATCCTGAATTATCAGAATGGCTTTACTATTTTCTTTGAAAAATATTTTCTTACTGGTGAAGAAAAGTTGTATCCACAACTGTTACCATATTAAGTATAACAGAAATATTATTTCTTACAGAATCAATATAAGTAGTGTCTGATGCATTATAATGAAGTGAATAATTACCTGCCGCTAATCCTTTTACCATATAACCGCCATTTGTTCCGGTAAATGTGCTGGCAATTGTATCAGGCCCCTGTACTGCATAAACAGCAGTTTGAAAACTGTTAGGCCTTACAACACCTTTTATACTTCCTCCGACTGCCTGCAATACTGTTCTGATTACAGGTTTTAATATGTATTTATTACTTCCCGTCTTCACAATTGATTTGGCCACATCAAAATCTAAAAGAATTGTATAAAGAATTCCATTGACCACATCATGATGAATATTCAGTTTAAGTCCGCTTTGCTGTGCACTTGGAGTTTCAAGCTTTATTAACCCCGCTGTTCCTTCAATTTTTACAAAGTTTTCAGTTCCCAATACAAGCCTCATTTGACTAATTCTTCCCGATGGAATTTCAGCATCGGCAAGTAATGTATCATCATCATTAATAAGTTTCATAAGATCATAAACACCTGCATTAACACCGTTCATGCTTTGCCACCCATTAACTGTATCGCCGGATACATTTATCATCACATCTTTTACATCAATATAAACTGCCTCATAATCGCCGGGTGCATCAGTCAGGTAAACCTTCAGTCTGGCTTTACTATCAGAATTTGATACATTTTTTTGACAGGCAATAAATCCGATTGAGAGGACGGAGAGCATAATTGCAGAATACAAAAAAAGCTTTTTCATTTCTTAGTGTTTTTAGTAATTCTGTTTATTCAATATTAATGCCAAAGAAAAGAGTAAATGCCTTTTATTTTGTAAAAAAAGAAAGACCCAAAAGGATCTTTCACAAATTGTTTTCAGTATGTACCGGGTATTTAGTTTTCCGGGTAAAATTTTCTTAAATATCAATTTATGCTGAAGGGCCGGAGTGCATAATAGTTGTCAATAATGATGCCGGAAGCTTCATTCGAAATGTATTTTAAAAAAATAATCCGATGGCTTTCAGATTGAAAAGTAATTTTACTATAAAAAAAACCGGCTGATGGCCGGGATTTTGTATTTCTAAATAAAAAATGAATTATGCATTTACTTTACCTTTCACTTTTGCTATTACTTCTTCTGCTATTCCACTTGGTGCCGGCGCATAATGGCTAAACTCCATAGTAGAAGATGCACGGCCAGAACTAAGTGAACGAAGCTGGGTAACATAACCAAACATTTCACTCAATGGAATTTTAGCTTTTATAACCTGGGCACCTGCACGGTTATCCATTCCTTCCAGCATTCCTCTTCTTCTGTTCAGGTCACCGGTTACATCTCCCATATATTGATCTGGAGTTACCACTTCTATTTTCATAATTGGTTCCAATAAAACAGGCTTTGCTTTTCTTGCTGCTTCACGGAAGCCACCTTTTGCACATAGTTCAAATGACATGGAATCAGAGTCAACGGCATGGAAACTTCCATCAAACACACGAATCTTCATATTATCAACCGGATAGCTTGCAAGTACACCAGTTGTCATTGCCTGCTCAAAACCTTTTTGTATAGCCGGAACAAATTCACGGGGAATAGATCCGCCGAAAAGATCATTTTCAAACTGGTAATGCTTATCAGGATTTTCAGCTTTCCATTCTGCATCTATTGGTCCTAATGTAAAAACAATATCAGCAAACTTTCCACGACCACCGGTTTGTTTTTTCAATGTCTCACGATGCTCAACCGTAATATTGAATGCTTCTTTGTACGCAACCTGAGGTGCACCCTGGTTTACTTCTACTTTAAATTCGCGACGCATACGATCTACAATAATCTCCAGGTGAAGTTCACCCATACCACTTAAAATTGTTTGGCCTGTTTCTTCATCTGTTTTTACACGCAGTGTTGGATCTTCTTCAATAAGTTTGCCAATCGCCATTCCCATTCTGTCCACATCCACTTGCGTTTTAGGTTCAATAGCCACAGATATTACCGGCTCTGGAATAAACATATTTTCCAAAGTGATCGGATAATCTTCGTGGCAAAGTGTATCTCCTGTTTTTATTTCCTTGAAACCAACTGCAGCGCCAATATCACCTGCTTCAATAAAATCAATCGGGTTTTGTTTGTTGGCAAACATTTTCATAATTCGGCTGATGCGTTCCTTTTTTCCACTTCTTACATTCAGTACATAAGAACCAGCATCTAAATGACCAGAATAAACACGGAAGAAGGCAAGACGGCCAACAAATGGATCAGTCATTATCTTGAATGCGAGAGCAGCAAATGGTTCTTTTGCATCCGGCTTACGGGTTTCAGTTTCACCAGTATCAGGATTTATACCTTGTACAGCTTCTATATCTAAAGGGCCAGGCAAGTAACGGCACACCGCATCAAGCGCAGTTTGCACTCCTTTATTTTTAAATGAAGACCCACACATCATAGGTACAATACTTAAGTCAATTGTAGCTTTGCGGATTGCTTCATGTATTTCATCTTCAGAAATAGAATCAGGATTGTCAAAGAATTTTTCAAGCAATTTATCATCATACTCAGCTACTGCTTCTACCAGATGTGCTCTCCATTCGTTTGCTTCAGCCAGCAAATCATCGGGTACAGATATTTCGTCAAATGTCATGCCTTCTGTTTCCATATGCCAAACGATTCCTTTCATTTTTACCAGATCAACTACACCGATAAAATCATCTTCAGCGCCAATCGGTAATTGTAAAGGCACGGCTTTAGAACCAAGCATTTCACGAACCTGTTTTACTACATTCAAAAAATCAGCACCGGCACGGTCCATTTTATTTACAAAACCAATACGGGGAACATTGTAACGGTTTGCCTGGCGCCATACAGTTTCAGATTGAGGTTCTACGCCATCCACAGCACTGAACAAGGCAATCAATCCATCAAGAACTCTCATTGACCGCTCTACTTCTACAGTAAAATCCACGTGGCCGGGGGTATCAATAATATTGAAATAATATTTTTTTGTATTGGCATCAACTTTACCCTTATCAGTAGGAAAGTTCCACTGACAACTTACGGCAGCAGAAGTAATGGTAATACCTCTTTCTTTTTCCTGCTCCATCCAGTCTGTAGTAGCAGCGCCATCATGCACCTCCCCAATTTTATGAATCATACCTGTATAGCGGAGAATTCGTTCTGTAGTAGTGGTTTTACCTGCATCAATATGAGCCGCAATACCGAAGTTTCTTTGAAATTTTAAATCTGCCATGATAATTTTTCTCTTATAATTTGGAGGCGCAAAGGTAGGGGGAAAACCTCATCAATCCAGAATCAGAATGAGATAAGTTTTCAAGGTGTCTGTACTTAAAACCAGTGAGTTATTTTATGAAAACGCTTATTAGAAATTTCAATGAAATAATTTTAATTCTTAAAAAAAAGCCATTTGGAATTTTTCCCAAATGACTCTTAATTATTTCAAAAACAAAAATTAAATTCTGAAGTGAGCAAAAGCTTTGTTTGCTTCAGCCATACGGTGTGTATCTTCTTTCTTCTTAAATGCAGATCCTTCACCTTTTGCTGCGGCTACTATTTCACCAGCTAATTTATCTGACATGCTGCGGCCATTTCTTTCACGGCTGTAACGTATCAGCCATTTTATACTTAAAGAAATTTTTCTGTCGGCACGTACTTCGGCTGGTATCTGGAATGTAGCTCCACCAATTCGCCGGCTGCGCACTTCTACTGAAGGAGTGATATTAGCCAATGCTTTTTTCCAAACCTCATAACCTTCTTCATTAGTTTGCTTATTTACTTTAGCAAGTGCATCGTAAAAAATATTGAATGCCCCACTCTTTTTTCCCTCCCACATCAGGTTGTTTACAAACCGGGTTACCAATTTGTCGTTGAATTTTGGATCGGGGGCTAAGGGTAATTTTTTTGCTTGTGCTTTCCGCATCTGTAATTATTTTTATTTAATTGATTTCGTTAATTATTATTTTCCGTGAAATCCTGTTATTTATCTGTTTAATCCGTGATTACTTTTTTACTTTTTCTCTTTTGGTACCGTACTTAGAACGGCTTTTCTTTCTGTCTTTCACACCGGCAGTATCCAATGAACCACGAACGATGTGATAACGAACACCCGGTAAGTCTTTAACCCGACCACCACGGATTAAAACAATTGAGTGTTCCTGCAGATTATGACCTTCACCCGGGATGTAGGCGATAACTTCCACTTTATTTGTCAAACGAACTTTGGCTACTTTACGAAGCGCCGAGTTAGGTTTTTTTGGTGTGGTTGTGTAAACTCTTGTGCATACACCACGGCGTTGAGGGCAACTGTCCAAAGCTCTTGATTTGCTTTTGGCTTTAATAATTTCTCTTCCTTTACGAACAAGTTGTTGAATAGTAGGCATTCTTTACCATTAATTTTAAGCCTGGAGTAACTTCTCCAGAAGGGGGGCAAAGGTAATGGGCTGAAGGTGAAATACCAAAATCAAATATTAAATCCTAAATAAATAATTTGATTCAAAAAATTTAATGAGCAAGGCAACAAATCAGGAGTTGTCTTATATTTTAGACGGGAGATTTATTTACAAATTTATTTTTTAGAAAAACTGTTTACACTTTCCACATCCATTCATACTTGTCTTCCCGCTTGCCTTCTCTTATTTCAGTAAGCCAAATTTTTAATGCAGGTGCAGTTTGCCATTTCTTCACATCAAATTTCATAATAAAATCTTTATACTTCAGTTCGCTGATTAATGAAATAGTTGCCGCAGTGCCAGTACCAAATGCTTCTACATTTATTCCGGATTTATAAGCATCAATTACTTCATGAATGCTGATAGCTCTTTCCTGCACATCAAATCCCATTTCTTTTAAAAGTGTAATGGTACTGTTTCTGGTAACTCCATTTAGTATTGTACCCTGGTTGAGATCGGGGGTTACTGCATTATTTCCCAAAATAAAAAACACATTCATCATGCCACATTCCTGAATATATTTATGCTCATGTGCATCTGTCCACAACACCTGATCGTAACCATGCTTTTTTGCTTCTGAGGTGGCATACATGGCCGCACCATAGTTACCTGCAGCTTTAGCATATCCAACTCCACCTTCTACTGCCCGTACATATTTTTCTTCTACATACAGCCGCATGGGTGCAGCATAATAAGGACCGGTGGGGCAAAGGATGATAATGAATTTATAATTGTCGGAAGGCCTCACACCAATTATTTCATCTGATGAAAACATTAAAGGCCTGATGTATAAAGAATGATCAGGTTTGTTCGGAATCCAGTTTCTGTCTAAATCAATTAACCGGCGCATTCCTTCCATAAAAATTTCTTCGGGCAAAGCGGGCATTTGCATTCTTTCGGCAGAAATATTAAATCGCTTAAAATTTTCCATTGGCCGGAAAATAAATGCTTCTCCTTCTTTGTTTCTATAAGCCTTGATGCCTTCAAAAATTGCCTGCCCATAATGTAATGCAGCGAGTGAAGGGCTTAATAACAAAGGCTGATAAGGTTTGATCTCAACATTTTTCCACTCTCCACCTTCAAAATCTGCTTCCAGCATGTGGTCTGAAAAATATTTTCCAAAGGCAAGATTTTCAAAATTCAAATCCTTTAACTTAGTTCTTTCAGCCTTGGTGATGCTTATGTCCATAGTTGCAATCATAAATGTTTACTTTTGAAAGAGCAAAGAAACAAAAAAAGCTAACACCCTTGCCTACCGGAAGGCAGGTATTTGTAAAAATATTGACATTTCATGAGCATTGACACTATAGAACTTTCAACAAAAATCATTTCAGACTTATTCAAAAATTCATTAGTTGAATTTAGTGAACTGGAGCCTGTTGCTAAACAAACCAAAACCACAGCTCAATTAAAATATCTTGGTGAAAACAGGAAAAACGTATTGGTGGTTGTAAATTATTCTGATGCTGTGCATATTCCAGACAAGCAGTTGAGTTTTCTCACTTCTCTGCTTGGTGCCTGCAAATTATCTTTGGCTGATACAGCAGTATTCAATTTTAACCGGCATAAAGCAAAAGATTTCACTATGTTCATTTCCTTTTTCAAGCCAACTGTAGTTTTTCTTTTTGGAATAGAACCGGCTGAATTTGGCATGCCTTTATTATTTCCCCATTTTCAAATACAAAAACATAAAGATTCAGCTTATCTTTTCACTCCTTCATTGCAGGAAATGGAGCAGGACAAGTCTTTAAAGACCAGGCTTTGGGTTTGCCTGAAAAAGATGTTTAATTTATGAAACTGATTTTTGCCACTAACAATAAACATAAAGTAGCAGAGATAAAATCTTTTGTTGGCAACCGATTTGAAATTTTATCATTGAAAGAAGCGGGAATTGAAATTGATATTCCCGAACCCTATAATACGCTGGAAGAAAATGCAACTGAAAAATCGAAAACAATTTATAAACTTACCGGAACTAATTGTTTTGGTGAAGACACCGGCCTGGAAGTGGAAGCCCTGCACGGTGAGCCGGGAGTAAAAAGTGCAAGATATGCAGGTGAAGGGTGTTCTTTCAAAGACAATATGGATAAGCTCTTAAAAAAATTAGGTGATAATCCAAACAGGAAGGCAAGATTCAGGGCTGTTATTTCTCTGCTATTGGATGGTGAGGAAAAACAGTTTGAAGGAATTTGTGAAGGAAAAATTTTGGCTTATAAAAAAGGGGAAGATGGTTTTGGGTATGACCCTATTTTTATTCCAGATGGCGCCAACCGGAGTTTTGCTGAAATGACTATTACAGAAAAAAATAAATATAACCACCGGGCAAAGGCTGCTGCAAAACTGGTAGCATTTTTGCAAACTCCTGAAAACAAACACCAACTATTGAACTCATCAAGCAACCATAACACCTCCGAAACCGACTTAATTCGGGGATGTATTGCCGGTAATAGGGTGATGCAGGAGGAATTGTATAAGAGGTTTAGCCCAAAAATGTATGCGGTATGCTTACGTTATGCAGGAAATGCTGATGATGCCCAGGATATATTACAGGATGGTTTTATAAAAATTTATAAAAATCTTCCCCGGTTTCGAAGCGAGGGTTCTTTTGAAGGCTGGATAAGAAGAATTTTTGTGAATACGGCAATTGAACACCTGCGGCGAAAAACCTACCTGAAGCCGATAGCAGAAAAAGAAGAGAATACGATTCCTTATAAAGCAATTACCGTACTTGATTCCCTTGGCGAAAAAGACATCATGAACCTTATCAGCCAGCTTTCGCCGGGGTATAGAACAGTTTTTAACATGTATGTGGTGGAAGGATATACACATAAAGAAGTTGGCGATATATTGGGAATAAGTGAAGGCACCAGTAAATCACAATTAGCAAGAGCCAGAATGATATTACAAGACAGAGTAGTGAAATTTTTAGATGAAAAAGACAGAAAGAACAAACCATTATGAGCAAAGAATTTCAAAATAGAATGTATGAAATGGAAGTTGCCCCGCCGCCACAGGTTTGGGAAAAGCTTGCTGCCACCCTGGACGAAATAAATGCTGATAATTTTATTGCAAATAAAATTCAGGATGCAACATCGGTACCGCCAATTAATGTTTGGGGAAAAATTAAAGATTCATTTTTTGAAAACGATAAATCCGTTACTGAAAAAAAAGGAATTGTAATTAATTTCAAAAGATTTGCCGCTGCCGCAATTTTCATTGGCTTAATTGCATCTGCATGGTTTTTATTTTTTAACCCAACCCAAAAAAATGAAAACATAGCTGCAACAAAGACTCCGCAAGTGCAGGAAAATATAAGCACACCTGTAACCTCAGACAACATAGTTACTTCACCAGATTTGGAAAATATAAATCAACTGACTGCTGAAAATACAATTACCGGAAACAATATCAGTACAAAAAGAAAACAGGATAATTTTATTTATACTTCAATTGTAAAAGCAATAAAAACCGAACAACCTGTGCTTGTCGTGAATAATAATAAGGCAACCGTTCTTGAAAAAAAACCAGGTGACAAAGTTTTTGATTTGCCTATTGGCGACCTTACCATTATATCAACTGATGCAAATTATATGACGATGGTAAATGCAAACGGAAGAATGGTAAAAATTCCTGCCAACATGGCCCATCTTGCGCCTCATCTTCAGAATAAACCAATAGCAGAAGACTATTTTAATATACTTTTTGGAGAAGGAATATTCTGGAATGATATTGTGGAAGAATGGCGGCAAAAGCTTGCAACCTCCCCTGTTTCCTCAGGAGATATTTTTTCAAATATGGTAGAAATGCTGAAATCTGTAGAAACTAATTAAACTGACTCACTGCTTTTTTCAAACACCTTTCAATGGCAAGAATTAAAATTGATTTGCCGGAAATTTTTCCTTTCTCAACAAACATACAGGTGCGAATAACTGATATTAATTATGCCGGCCATGTTGGCAACGACAGTATTCTTTCAATTTTACATGAAGCCCGTGCAAGATTTTTTATTAATCACGGCTATACCGAACTGAATCTTGCCGGTGTTGGAATGATTCTGAGTGATGTTGGCATTGAATTTAAAAATGAATTGTTTTATGGTGATATATTGATAGCATCCGTGTCGGCGGGCAATTTTTCAAGAGTATCTTTTGAACTTTATTATAAATTGGAAAAAAATACAGCTGAAGGGAAATTAGTATCAGTTGCGTTTGCAAAAACCAGTGTGGTTACATATGATTACTCTTTAAAAAAAATTGTAGCTGTTCCAGATGAAGTGAAGCAAAAAATAGCCGGTTTATAATTCAAATTTCGATGTTCCATATTCTCCAGCTTTCCTCTGCCTGCAATACAAGCATTTCTAATCCATTTTTTATTTGAGCACCCTGCTCCTCTCCTTTTTTTAGAAACAAAGTTTTTTCAGGATTATAGATCAGGTCGTATAAAAAATGATCTGACGTAATAAACTGGTATGGCAAAGGCGGCGCTTCCACTACATTGGGAAACATGCCAAGGGGTGTGGTATTGATGATGAGTTTATGAGAATGAATAATTTCTTTGGTCACTTGTTCATAAGACAGACTGCCGGCAGAAGGCTTTCTTGAAATGGTTAAAAAATTAATTCCCATTTTCGTCAACGTATATTTTACTGCTTTTGAAGATCCACCTGTGCCAAGCACCAATGCTTT
Source organism: Bacteroidota bacterium (assembly GCA_031418795.1). Classification (GTDB taxonomy): domain Bacteria; phylum Bacteroidota; class Bacteroidia; order Chitinophagales; family Chitinophagaceae; genus VBAS01. Next base: position 10,833 of record JANOJO010000184.1, read on the forward strand.
TTGATGAATGGCGGGGTTTATTTTACCAGTTAATGAATTTTCAAAACCAATTATATCCGTATTATGCCCATATAGTTTTCCCTCTGCAATTTTTATACAATTACAGGCATTTATTTTTTTTACAATCTCTGATGAATAATGAAGAAAAGGGATTACTTGTTCTTTGTAAGGAATAGTAATATTAATACCCTGTAAACCTGGCATGGCAAGTAATTTTTTCAGCTCACCAATTTCTGTTAATGGATAATTTTCGTAGGCACAATTATTCAACCTTTCTTTTTCAAATTTTTCTGTAAAAAATTTTTTTGAAAAAGAATGAGAAAGGGGAAAACCAATTAAGCCATACAATTTCATCAGGCTTCTTCTTTATTCAGATATAAATGAAAAGTATCTCCACGAAGTCCAATCCGCATTGTTTCCAATGGCAGCATTTCTGTAGGGGCAATATTTCCAAGATTTACATTGCAACCAATTAACTCAATAAAATAAAGTTGCTGTGCCTTTTGCGGCGCCTCCCAAATAATTTTTTCTGCCGGTATCTGAGTTAATATTTCCTGTACCAGTCCTTCCCGCACTTCGCCGGACCCTCTGTAAATACCCACGTTTCCTGCTTCTCTTGCTTCGGCAATTACATAAGTAGAGCCGGCATTCAGCTCGGCTCGCATAAGCTCAATCCATTTATAAGGAGGTATAATATGTTCAGCATCTTTACTGCCCACTTCGCTTAATACAATGCCATGCTGAGTAAGTTTTTCTATATAACCGCATTTTTCTGAGTGAGGAATTGTAATTGAGCCGTCGCTTACTTCCATATAGCTAATGCCGTAATCTTTGCAAACTGAAATATAATCTTCAAACTGGTTGCGTATAAGAAATGCTTCAAAAAGAGTACCTCCAAAATATACTGGTATATCATAAGAAGTATAAACTTCAATTTTTTCCCGCAGATTTGGGGTAACGAATGAAGTGCCAAAACCCAATTTTACAATATCCACATGCGGATGTGCTACACTTAGAAAGTTTTTCGCTTCGGTAATGCTTAAGCCCTTGTCCATTACCATCGTCAATCCTGAACTGCGGGGCTTTAAAACCCTATCCGGAATATTATTGAGATTAAAATTCATAATTAGTTTTTAAAAAATGATTCGTAAGAGTTAATCGGTAATTTAATTTACACGCAATATAAACAGGCGGGCAAAAATAGGGAAGAATGATGATAAAGATTTTGAACTATATCAGGCGGAAAAAATCATTTGAGTGACCTGTTTTTTTTATACCTCGCCACTATATCCACCACTTGCTGATTTTGCAAAATAGCAGGGTTGAGTTCTACAAATTTTTTCAATAATCTGGGGGCAGTTGCCAATCCTTTTTCTAAGTGCAGCAAAGCTTCTTTTGATTTTCCCAGTGCAAATAATATTAAACTAAGGTAATAAATGAAAATCGGCTTCTCATTTGTAAAACTGATGGCTGTCATAACCTGGTCTTCAGCCTCTCCCAGATAATCCGCCTTATAAAGACAGCGAATAAGAGCTTCCCAGCATTTTGGGTTTTTGGGTTTTGATGTTACTGCTTCAGAAAAATATTGAATGGCATCTTTATAAAACCCCAACTGCATTTTACATTCACCCATCAACAGATTATACTCCGCCTGGTAAGGAAAAATCCTGATGGCTGTTTCCAATTGTTTGGCTGCGCTTTCCCAATGTGCTTCGTTGAAATATGTACAGGCCAGCTTGAAATAAAGTTTACTGTTATCGGGTGTGATATGTGTTGCTTTCCGGAAATAAATTCTTGCCTGAGCATTATTATACAATTTATCATAACAATGGCCAATGGCTTCATAAATTAATGCTTCTGGCTTAGACAATTCAATAACTTTTTCAAGAGTTTCAATCGCTTCTTTGTATTTTCTGAGGCGGATGTAAGCATCGGCCATATTCCGGTAGGCATAATCAAATTTATCGTCAATGGCAATTGCATACTGATAAGCATCCAGGGCTTTTTCATACAATTTTATTCCCTGGTATGCCGCAGCCAGATTGAACCAGGCCAGTTCATTGTACGGAAAATCATCAATAATTTTTTTATGCAGTTTTATTCCTTCTTCATTTCTGCCGGTAAAGTCGGTCCAGAAACAAATTTTATACAAAGCTTCTTCATTGTTTGGGTCTTCTTCAAGAATCAGCTTCAGGCAATCAAAAACTTTTTCAAACTCCTCGTAGTCATCATACACATCGGCCAGCTCAAATAATAATTCAAGTTTTTCGTCACCGGTAAACAACTGGAGAGCCTCTTCAAGTATTTCCACAGCTTTTTCATGATTTTCCATGGCCAGGTAAACATCTGTTTTTAGAATATAGAGATTTATATCTCCACTGTCTAACAAAGCGGCATGATTGAGAATTTCGAGAGCCTCTTTGTATTTGCGTGCTGCAATTGTAAGGTCAGCTTTACGAATGAGCATGGCAGATGAAAAAGGATATTGACCTGCGGCCAGACCGGCAGCCTCCAGTGCACGGCCTAAATCTTCTTTTTCATCAAAATAATCAATGATTTTTTCGAAAGCTTCTTCGTCGAGAAAGGATTGGCTTCTGCCTCTTTTCAGATTCTCATAAGTCTTCAGAATCTCATGCAGTTCGTTGTCGTTTTTCCGGGATGGATATTCTTTCATTTATTTCAAAGGTTCAGTCAAGTTAGCCCTTTTTGCAAATACCAGCAACTTTTAGTAACATTTTTCCAATTCTGTCGTTAAATTATTGTAAAAGAAATGTACTGGCGGTTGGTTTTATGATTATTTTTGTTTTTATATTTGCTAACGAATGAAGCCCGTTAAATTAATATTTAATTTTTTAAATAAGAAAGCAATTGTTTTGACATTGATTTCTGCTACGGCCATTGCTGCATTCGCTTCGCTTGGAGATGGTAAAACAAAAACTAAAAAAGTTTCTTTGCTGAATAACAAAACAACTGTTACACCCGGAAAATTTTCTTTAAGGTCAGGCTACCAGTACAGGGGTAGCCAGGTTATTAATCAACAAAAATCAGAAAACATCATTACACTTAATTCCCTTGTTACTTATCAAAAAGGGAACCTTACTTATATACTCCCCCTCCAAACAAAAGTGAATATGCAGAAAATAAAATTTTCTGTGGGAATACCCCAGCTTAATAACAAGTAATATTTTCTTTTAATTTTTAATTCCGGCTCCGGTACTTTCTTCATAAGTCATGATACGGAATCCAGATTTGGGTAATTCAAATTTTGAAGCAGGTACAATATTGAAACTGACTTTTGAAACCGTATATGTTACTTTCAATGTGCCGATAGTGGTTTCATATTGCATTGCAAGGCCGGGAAGTGATTTGTAAGCATATTCAAAATCCCTGTTTTCGGCTATTAATTCTTTTGTAAAAAATACATTTATGACTGTACCATCAGCCATTTTTCCAATTGCTTTCTGACATTTATAGCCGGCTATTACTTTGTATTCTTCAGTGTACGTAAAAACCAGATTGTTATACTTCTTATTGGCTTCCTTCCAGTTTTCAGGTGTCATTGTAATCATATATTTCTGTTCACCATATTCTTTCAGCACATTCACATTACCGGTTTTTCCATCCACAATGGTGGACTCCACACCTAACGAACTCACTTTTTCAAACCGGCTCATGTACCCTTTCAGATATACAATACTTGTAGCTCCATCAAACATACCGGCGATAGAAGGATTCTTATTGCCTGTATTCACTACAATATCATAAGATATTGTGCCTTCAGAAATTCTTTTTTGCCCAAATAGGCTGTATGAAAAAAATAATGAAGAAAAAACTATGGCTGATTTAATTATTGCTTTCATTGTATTAAAACTGAATATGAGACGGGGCAAATTAATCAATTAGTTGTATGCAGCCTGCCTCTTGTTATTTACAAAAGGAATTTTAACAAAAGTCAACGTTTCTTTTTTGCCTGTTGCTCTTTTAATGTCTTTTGTTGTTCCTGCATTTGAGCAAACTTATCCTGCCATTTTGATTTTGCCTTTGGCTTTTTCCTGTTCTCTTCCATTTTTGCCAGAATTTTATCATGGTCAATAATATATTTCTGAATTGCAAATTGCAGGCCTAAAGTCACGAGGTTTGAAACTGTGTAATACCAGGTAAGCGCCGAAGGCAGTTTATTGAATACAAATAAAAGTATAAATGGAAAAATATAAGGCATGTATTTCAAAACAGGGTTGCTTTGATCCGGCGTCATGCTCATACTATAAATAGAAATAATAAAACTGGTAAGGCAGGCGGTGATGGTAAATAAACTTACATGGCTTCCGTACAAAGGAATTTCAAAACCAATATTCAGAATGGAGTCATAAGCCGCCAAATCTTTAGCCCATAAGAAACTTTCACCACGCAATGCAACACTGGAGTTGAAAAAACTAAACAAGGCAAAAAAGATTGGAATTTGAAGCAACGCAGGAATACAACCTCCCAATGGATTCACTCCCGCTTCCCGGAACAATTTCATTTGTTCCATACTCATCTGCTGCTGATCTTTTCCAAATTTTGCTTTCAACTTTTCTATTTCTGGCCTCAGCGCTTTCATTTTGGCGCCACTCAGGTAGCTGGAATATGTTAATGGTGAAATAACTAAGCGGATAAAAAATGTAAGTAAAAGAATTGCTATGCCAGAGCTGCCTACCAGGTTTCTTAAAAAATCAAAAACAGGAATCACTATATATTTATTCAATGGCCTTACAAAAGAATAAATGTTCTGACCAAGATTAACCAGTTTTCCCATCTCGTTATTGTACTCTCTCAGAATATGGTAATCTGATGGGCCATAAAATACTGACATGGAAATAGTGGGATTTGTACCTTTTGCATCTATTCTAAGATTCGCTGTTGATTGTACCACAGTAGCAGAATCGTTTGGCGTTATCCACTCCATTTTACCCCCGGAAAAATTATTCTTTGCAACGAGTATCGTATTAAAAAAAAGCTGGCGCATCGCAACCCACTGAACGGGTTTTTCAAAACTTATATCACTGCGACGGCCGATTGTATGATAATCAAATTCTCCATCAAGCCTGTAGCCAACCTGTGTGTTGGTTCTTTCATAAGTCAAATCTTTCTCCTGCTTTATTGCCCGGTATTGCCATTGCAGATTCATTACTTCCTGGCTCAGTAGTTTATCAGCGCCATTCATTTTTATATCGAAGTCAATCATGTAATCATTTTTTTTGATTACAAACTGATGAATAATTGAAGGGCCTGCGCTATCAGCAGACATTGTAAAAGAAATAGATGTGTTATCGCCATTCTTTACCACTGGTCCTGCAGTAAAAAACAAAGATTTAATATTCTGGCTATTGCCGGTAAGTGTATTAATCTTATAATCTATTTTATCAAAATCACTTGCCGCCAAACGAACCTGGTTGCTATCCTGATCTTTAAATTTCTTCAGCTCTACCCATTTTGGCTGGCCGCCTTTGTTGGTAAATGCAATTTTGAAAACATCATTCTCAATTGTAACAAGCTGCTCTGTGCCTGTAGCAGCATTTTGGTATTGCCCGGCTGAAGTAATGTTTGCAATGGAATCGTTTTGTGCAGCAATTTTTTTCTGACCAACTGTGTCAATTTCCTGCTTGGGTTTCTGGGCATTGGCAATAGAATCCTGATAAATTTTTTGCCGCGTGGTTGCAGCCTGGTCTTTGCTGTTAAAATAAAACATACCGATGAAAAGTACTGCCAGTACCACAAAACCAATAACCGTATTCTTATCAAAATTCATGTAGCTTAAAATTTGGAGTGGGCAAAGATAAGGATTCAGAAGGGAGTGCTGAGAGTCGAGAGTTGAGAGTCGGGAGTCGGGAGTCGGGAGTCGGGAGTCGGGAGTTAGGAGTTAGGAATTTGGAATTTCGGATTTTGGATTTTGGATTTTGAATAATTAGTATGAAAATAAAAGTAAGTAAGAAACTTATCAGTTAAAACTATATTACCGTAGCGGCACTGAACTCCTAACTCTGAACTCTGAACTCTGAACTCTGAACTCCTAACTCCCAACTCCTAACTCAAAACTTCTTAAATCATCTCTCCTTGCATTAAAGGATTTTTTGCTGACAACTTCATTTCATTATACTTTCTTGCTGCTGCCACAAAATGCACAAAGATTGGTTGAGGGTTTTCTACGGTGCTTTTTAATTCGGGATGGTATTGCACTCCTATAAAGAATGGATGATTATTTATTTCCATTATTTCCACCAGGCCGGTTTGCGGATTGCGGCCACTGGCTATCATACCGTTTTTTTCAAAATGGTCAAGATATTTATTGTTGAATTCGTAACGATGCCTGTGGCGTTCGTTCACTGAATTGCTGCCATAAATTTTATGTGCCAGCGAATCTTTTTTTAAATCGCAAGCAAAAGAACCCAGCCGCATAGTGCCTCCCTTCATCGAAACTTTTTTCTGTTCTTCCATCATGTCAATCACCGGCTCACTGCTGTTGGGATCCATTTCTGTAGAGTGAGCTTCTTTTATACCTAATATATTTCGGGCAAATTCAATCACAGCCATTTGCATACCGAGGCAAATACCAAAAAATGGAAGCCCTTTTTCTCTGGCATATTTTACGGCTGTTATTTTTCCTTCAATGCCGCGATGACCAAAACCCGGCGCCACCAACAAGCCATCCAGACCCGCCAGTTTTTCGCCAACATTATCTTCCGTAATAAATTCAGAATGGATATACTGCACCTGAACTTTACATTCATTTACAGCGCCGGCATGTACAAAAGATTCCAGTATGGATTTATAAGCATCCTGCAGCTCCACATATTTACCTATCAACCCAATGGTGATTTTTGCAGTTGGATTTTTTAATTTATTTAAAAAGGCCTTCCATTTTTCAAGCTCAGGCTGTTTATAATTTTTTATCTCTAATTTTTTTAAAACTATCTCATCAAGTTTTTCATCCATCATAATCAATGGCACTTCATAAATGGAACTTGCATCCATCGCTTCAATTACTGCATCAGGTTTTACATTGCAGAACAGCGCAATCTTCCTTTTTATTTCGTCTGTAATGGGTTGTTCAGTGCGGCAAACAATAATATCGGGAAACACTCCTTCAGAGCTTAATAATTTTACGGAGTGCTGCGTAGGTTTTGTTTTTAATTCCTTTGCTGCTTTCAAGTAAGGAATAAGTGTAAGATGTACAACTATCAGATCTTCTTCCGGCATTTCCCATTGTAACTGACGAACCGCTTCAATATAGGGCAACGATTCAATATCACCCACAGTACCTCCAATCTCAGTAATCACAATATCATAATTACCGCTATCGCCCAATAGCTTCATTCTTCTTTTTATTTCATCCGTAATATGAGGAATTACCTGGACGGTTTTTCCCAAATAGGCGCCTTCTCTTTCTTTATTAATAACAGTTTGGTAAATGCGGCCAGTAGTTACATTGTTGGCCTGCGAAGTAAAAATGTTCAGGAATCTTTCATAATGCCCAAGGTCAAGATCAGTTTCTGCCCCGTCTTCTGTTACAAAACATTCACCATGCTCGTAAGGATTCAATGTGCCGGGGTCAACATTTATATAAGGATCAAATTTCTGTATGGTTACACGAAGCCCCCTGGCCTGCAATAGTTTTGCAAGTGAAGCAGAAACAATTCCTTTTCCCAGAGATGAAGTAACACCTCCTGTAACAAAAACATACTTGGCCATAGACTTTTTATTCATTTTAAAAAAAATAACCAGTTTGCATTGCAATCATCTTTAAATCCCCTGTAAGGTTCGGGATGGTGTCAAAAACAATTACACTGCAACAAAATCAAATCAACAATAAATTTTCAGAAAATCTTTAAGGTCCGTGACCATCGGAAAAAATAACTCCGGGAGGTCAGGCAAAAATAATAGAATTTTTTTAGCCTGAAAAACGAAAATGGCATTGTGGAAAAACTCTTGGGAAAAAAACAGAAGATTTTTCTCTTGATGGCCTATTTACCAAACTTAAATAACCTGATACCCATTGAAATTTGAAAAACCTGGTTTTTAATGGTCTCACTGCCGGGCATGTCATTGTTATTTGATATTCCAAGGTTGTACCTGGCATCAAAAGATAATTTGAAAGGAGCATCCCAACCCACACCCAAAGCAACACTTAAATCTGAAGATTTCAACAGGTCTGTAATGCGCTGTCCATTCAATTCAGTTTTGCTTAAAAAACCAAACTGCGGACCAACCTGCAGATTTACTCCTAAAGCCACATAATATTTTATAAGTATCGGGATATTTAAATATTTAGTATCCCAGTTGACTAAATCAACCACCGAACCCTGTTGCGAAAAAATAACTTCAGGCTGAATGCCAATTTTTGCAAATTTAAAAAGTGCATAAGCGCCGCCATGATAACCCGTTTTTTGGGAAGAAGTAACATCTGATTTGTCAATTTTTGAAAAATTCAAACCTCCTTTTATTCCAATGGCAATTTTTGCCTGACCGAAAGCAAAAGAATTTAATGCAACAATGACAGCAATAAGCATCAGTTTTTTCATTTATGTTTTTTTTATTGTGTAAAAAAGAATTGATTAAAATTAAAAAAATAATCGCCGCCATACTTTATATTTATCCTCTTAACATCCACAATTGTGAAGCAAATTATTTTTTGATGAAGGTGGTGGTGTAGAAGCAACAAGATGTGATCTGTTAACCATGAGTTGCGGGATGTCTTGTCCTGAAATTCTTTTAAATTGTAATTTTATAAAGATCGGAACGAAACCCGTGTGAAAAGAAATACTAAACTCTCCAATTTGTATGGCCAAAGTATTTACATTATTTGCCGGTGTCATTTCATCATATTTTATACCCATAAGGCTTAGCCGAAAGCATATTAAATTGCATCAGTAGTTATCTAAACAAATTTTTAAAAAAGAAACTAATGATTGAAATCAGGGAAGCGCAACCAGAAGATATTCCGCTTATCCGCGAACTTACTTTCAAGGTATGGCCGCAAACATACTCTTCCATATTATCTCAGCAGCAAATTGATTTTATGCTGCAGATGATGTACAGCGAAACTGCACTGGCAAAACAAATGCACGAAGATGGCTGCACATTTATTCTTGTGTATGAAAATGGAAACCCCACGGGTTTTGCTTCTTTCCTCGAAATGGAAAATAATACCTGGAAGCTGGATAAAATTTATTTGTTGCATAGTCAGCAGGGAAAAGGCATGGGGCGAACTGTACTCGATTACATTATTAATACCATAAAAGAAAAAGGAGCCGCAGCCCTGCAACTTCAGGTGAACCGTTACAATAAAGCAAAAGATTTTTATGAAAGACTTGGTTTCAGTGTAATTCAAATTGCTGACTTCGGCATTGGCAATGGGTTTTTTATGAATGATTATGTGATGGAGAAGAAACTTGGGGAATAAAGTACGAAGTATGAAAAAAAATACCGGCCTGAAATTTCAAACCGGTATAATATCAAAAGCGATACGACTACCTTCTGATAAATATTTGTTTTGTTTCAGTAAGTTTTCCCTTTTTAAATACAAATAAATAAATACCGGCTGCCCAGTTAAACTGGTAGGAAGTAAGCCTGCCAGCAAGCACCCACTCAGCTACTTTATAGCCTGCACTATTGTAAACTTTTGTAAAGGCGCCCACCATTTCCGGAGTTGATGATATTCTCAAAATTCCATTTACTGCAGGGTTGGGAAATATATTAATATTTGCTGCTTTTGGTATAATAGTAAATAAATCTGTAGCATTATTACTACATCCGTTTGCATCTGTGTAACGATAGATTACAAAATGACTTCCAAGTGGTAATGCACCCGGGTTCATTTGCCCCAAGCTGATGCCAGGGCCAGAAAATGTGCCGCCTGCAGGGTTGCCTCCGCTAAGGAAGATTGTTGCCGGGCTTTGGTTCAGCGTATCGAATGGCAGTACTAATGTAACCACCGGTAACGGATTAATAGTTACTGTAAATTGTGATGATGGCCCGGTACAGGTAACGCCATTAATAGTATTAGTGGCCGTAACAGTGAATGTAGAAACTAATGGAGCGGTGCCTGTATTCGTAGCTGTGAACGATGGAATATTTCCTATACCACTATTACCAGTTACACCAATTGCTTCATTAGTTTTTGTCCATGTGAACGTGGCACCGGTAACATTGCTGCCGAATATAATGGAAGGAACAGTATTGCCCACGCATTGTGCACGGTTGCCAACAGCATTTACACTCGGTGTTGGATTTACTGTTATGGTAAATTGTATTGGTGTACCTGTGCAAGTAACTCCATTATTTGTATAAGAAGAAACCACACTAAAAGTAGAAGTGAGTGGTGTGCTACCACTGTTCGCTGAAGTAAATGATGGAATATTTCCTGTACCGCTGTTGCCTGTCAATCCTATTGCTTCATTTGTACGGCTCCAGGAAAATGTGGCGCCTGTAACATTGCTTGCAAATATTACTGAAGTAACTGATTCACCTGAACAATAGATTTTATTTGTAACTGCTGATGTGCTTGGTGTTGGATTTACTGTTATTGCAAATTGAATTGGTGAACCTGTGCATGATCCGTTACTCGCCACAACACTAAAGATTGCTGTAAGTGGAGTGTTACTACTATTTGTTACTGTAAATGCAGGAATATTTCCTGTACCACTGTTACCAACAAGTCCTATTGGTTCATTCGTTCTGCTCCAGGAGAATGTGGCACCCGGAACATTACTTGTAAATACAACTGAAGACACTGATGCACCAATACAATAAGTCTGGTTTGCGACAGAATTTACAACAGGAGCATTGTTTACAGCAGGTGCAATAACTGTTCTTACACAACTAATATTTGCACTAAACTCAACTTCAACTGCAAAAGTAGATCCTGTTGTACGCAAACGTACCCCTGAAAATATATGTGTGCCGCCGGATAATGATGCAACTGGAATTTCAACTACATCCAAAACATTTGCATTGCCTGGTTTAATTCTTAAAGTACCTGAAGCAGGTGCGTTGGTAAAATTTATTGTAAGATCAGCAGTATAATAATCATCCGCACTATTTCCAGGTGTACTATTATTATTACAGCTTCCAATATTACTGAATGATGCATCTGAAATATTACATGGTGGTAAATTATATTGTACTGTATTATCCGTACTCGTTGATGCAAGGTTTGGATTGCTTCCTCCATCAATCGCTACTCCTGCATTGATGGATGCAATCACAGTTCCGCTTGCCGTCATACCCGATACTGTTACTGTATAAATTGCAGGGCCGCCGGAAACAATTGCTGTTGTTGCACCCGCAGTTCCACTTAATGTAATATCACCTGTTGCAAAACCTGTTACTGCTTCGCTGAATGTAACTGTAAATAAAATTGGTGATGCACCTGTCGGGTCAGCCTGTCCTGCAGATTGATTTATTGTAACTACTGGAGGTGCATCATATGTAACAGTATTATCCGTACTCGTTGATGCAAGGTTTGGATTGCTTCCTGCATCAATCGCTACTCCTGCATTGATGGATGCAATCACTGTTCCGCTTGCCGTCATGCCCGATACTGTTACTGTATAAATTGCAGGGCCGCCGGATACGATTGCTGTTGTTGCTCCTGCTGTTCCGCTGAGTGTAATATCTCCGGTTGCAAAACCTGTTACTGATTCACTGAATGTGACTGTAAATAAAATTGGAGAAGTTCCAGTCGGGTCTGCCTGTCCTGCTGCCTGGTTGATTGTAACTGTTGGCGCAGGGTCGGGTAAATTATATTGTACTGTGTTATCCGTACTCGTTGATGCAAGGTTTGGATTACTTCCTGCATCAATCGCTACGCCTGCATTGATGGATGCAATCACTGTTCCGCTTGCCGTCATACCAGAAACTGTTACTGTATAAATCGCAGGGCCACCGGATACGATTGCTGTTGTTGCTCCTGCTGTTCCGCTGA
>JANOJO010000185.1:0-2688 GCA_031418795.1 Bacteroidota bacterium
AAGTTGAAGTGTGATTCTGTAAGAAATAACTATTTAATAAAACTGTAAAAGTCCCTTTAGGGATTTAGGGTTTATGATTATACTGGCTATCGATTGGTGGATTTTATTAGAAAAAGCAATTCTGATACTGGCAGTAGTAACCGTGTCACTTGTCATTGCTATGTATGCTACATGGGCCGAAAGAAAAGTAGCCGCCGTGATGCAGGATCGTATCGGGCCCAACCGTGCCGGTCCGTTCGGACTATTTCAACCACTGGCGGATGGCGTAAAACTTTTTATGAAAGAAGAAATCATTCCCAATACTTCTTCAAAATTTTTATTTGTAATGGCTCCGGCGCTGGCAATGATTACTGCTTTGATGACAAGTGCAGTGATTCCATGGGGCCCAACAGTTCATTTGTTTGGAAGAGAAATTTCTTTGCAGATAGCCGATATCAACATCGGTATTCTTTATGTTTTTGGTGTAGTCAGTTTGGGTGTATATGGCATTATGATTGGCGGATGGGCTTCTAATAATAAATTTTCATTGCTCTCGTCTATCCGCGGCGCTTCGCAAATGATCAGTTATGAACTGGCGATGGGTCTTGCATTAATTGCCTTGCTGATGATGACGGGCTCATTACGGTTAAGTGTCATTGTTGCACAACAAAGCGAAGGATTATTTAACTGGAATGTGATGTACCAGCCACTCGGCTTCCTGATATTTTTTATTTGTGCACTGGCAGAATGTAACCGTACACCATTTGATTTACCGGAGGCAGAAAATGAACTGAACTTTGGTTATCACCTGGAGTATTCATCCATGAAGCTGGGATTTTATTTATTTGCAGAGTACATCAACATGTTCATCAGTGGGGTGATAATGGCAACCCTGTTCTTTGGTGGTTATGATATTCCTTTTGTAAATGAAGCAACCTGGGGAACACATTGGTGGGTAGGAGTAATTGGATTTGTCGTGCTGATGACAAAAGCAATATTTTTCGTTTTGCTGTTCATGTGGATTCGCTGGACCATTCCAAGATTCCGCTATGACCAGTTAATGAATTTGGGTTGGAAAGGTTTGATACCCCTATCATTGATTAATATGATACTGACAGCGGTGGTGATTTTGCTTTTTAAAAAGTGAATAGTGAGAGGACAATGTAAAATGGGCAATGGGAAGTAGCGAGTCTATGAAGTTAGAACTTCCCCTCCTTGGAGGGGCGAATTTAGGGATAGTAAAAATTATAAACGACCGGGGTGGGTTGCTGAGTAGCGAACAAAAAGTAGAAGAGTGCCCTTCGCTTTGTTCTGGGTAAACTGCAACAAAAGCTTAATAGTAGTACAAAAGCTGGTAACAAAATAAAAAACATGCAAACAAAAACATCATACATAAAAAATTTACTCGTCCTTTTATTTTTTTATTCATCTGCTTTTTCACAGCAGGCAACTATCAATATTGATTTTAAAAAAGAATTGGGCGAAATGAAACCCATCTGGGCATGGTTTGGTTATGATGAACCCAACTATACCTACATGAAGGATGGAAAAAAATTGCTGAGTGAAATTGCAGCATTAAGCCCCGTGCCTGTTTTTGTAAGGGCACATAGTTTATTAAGTACCGGCGATGGCACACCGGCTTTGAAATGGGGCAGCACAAACGCATACACCGAAGATGCGAATGGCAATCCAATTTATAATTGGAAAATTCTTGACAGCATTTTTGATACATATATTGAAAGAGGAATGAAACCGCTGGTGCAAATTGGTTTTATGCCCGAAGCTCTTTCTACTAAACCGCAACCATATAAACATAATTGGAAACCGGGGATGCCTTATAAAGAAATTCTTACAGGCTGGGCTTACCCGCCGAATGATTATAATAAATGGAGAGAGTTGAGTTATCAATGGGCAAAGCATTGCGTGGAGCGATATGGAAAAAAGGAAGTAGAGAGTTGGTGGTGGGAAGTTTGGAATGAGCCCAACTCCGGCTATTGGCAGGGAACACCCCAGGAGTTTTATAAAACTTATGATTATGCAGCCGATGGTGTATTGAAAGCATTGCCCACTGCAAAAATTGGAGGATGTAATATTACCGGTGGCGGTGCAAAATTTTTAGCCGGGTTTATCAAACATTGCATCAGCGATACAAATTATGCAACTGGCAAAATTGGTTCACCTTTAGATATGGTTTTGTTTCATGCAAAAGGACAACCAAGATTTGTTGATAATAAAGTGGTGATGAACGTGGGTACGCAAATGAGAAATATCAGGGATGCTTTTATTACGGTGAATAATTTTCCATCGTTAAAAAATATTCCATTGGTAATTGGTGAAAGCGACCCCGAAGGTTGCGCTGCATGTGGTATGAGTACCAACCCGGAGAATGCTTACCGTAACGGAACGATGTATTCAAGTTATACGGCTGCATCTTTTGCCCGAAAATATTTATTGGCTGATGAATACAAAGCCAATCTTATCGGAGCTGTATCATGGTCATTTGAATTTGAAAACCAACCCTGGTTTGCCGGCTTCAGGGATTTAGCAACTAACGGAGTAGATAAACCCGTGTTGAATGTATTCCGCATGTTTGGTATGATGAAAGGGAATCGTGTTGCTGTCAGCGGCAACCGTATGTATGATTTAAAAACATTTGTTGACAGCAGTGTACGCAAACAAACTGATATTGGTGCATTGGCAGTAAAAGAT
>JANOJO010000186.1:0-3696 GCA_031418795.1 Bacteroidota bacterium
ATAAGCATAGTTTTTTTATCTTCTATAAAAACTTTTGTGTAAGCTCCTTCTGCATGGCAATAAATAATGGAAGACACATCAACAAACTCATAACCCTCACGCTGCGGTAATGCTATTTTATGATTTGATGATGGCTGGCGCATATTACGAAGCAGGTTACTTATATGCTGCAGGCTGCTGCCCTCATCCATTTTCTTTTCTACTTTTTGTACGGCTGCTTTTAAATCATTGGCATCAATGGGTTTTAATAAATAATCAATAGCGCTGATGCGAAATGCTTTGGCAGCAAACTCATCATGCGCCGTAGTGAAGATGATAGAGAAATTAACATCTCCCAATACTTCCAGCATTTCAAATCCATTCATCCAGGGCATTTCCACATCTAAAAAAATAAGATCAGGATTTAATTTCTTAATAGCCATTATTCCTTCTTTGGCTGAAGAACATGTATCTGCAACTTCAATAGAAGGACAATGCTGTTGAAGATCACTTAATAATGACCGGACACAATGTTGTTCGTCGTCTATGATTATAGATCGTATCATGTTTCTTCATTTATTGTAATAATAACTTTTGTTCCGGCAGCCAATCCTTTTTCATCTTTCTTGTCAATAATATCAATTTTTGCCTGCCGCTGTTGTAAAAGATTATCCAGTTCCAGTCTTGATTGGGTCAGGTTCACTCCTTTTGATTGATGTGTAAGGACACTTGTTGATTTATTTTGTGCTGATGCTTCTCTCCCGATTCCATCATCTTCTACTACAATTTCAATATTGCCATTCTTTCTTGAAACATTCATCCAGACCTTACCGCCGGTATTTCTCGGAACAATGCCATGCCAGATTGCATTTTCAATAAAGGGCTGAATGATCAGTGCAGGAATCTGAATAGATTTCAAATCTAAATTCTCATCCAGGTTAACTGAATAAGAAAATTTTGTATCAAACCGCATGGCTTCTAACTGCAGGTATAATTTACAGGTTTCAATTTCATCATAGAGGCTGATCTCTTTTTTGTCAGCATTGTTAAACAAAGTCCGGATGAGTTTAGAAAAAGTTGTGAGATAGGATACTGATTTTTCTTCATTATGTTGCTGTATTAATGACTTAATAGAATTTAAACAATTGAAAATAAAATGAGGGTTCATTTGGGCACGCAGGGCTTTGGCTTCGAGTTCTATCATTTGAAGTTTATAGTGTATTCTCAATCGTTCTTCTCTTCTCACCCCTTTTACATAATGAAATAAAAAATAAATAAGCACCCAGCCAGAAAAGGTCAGGAGTACAGGAAATAAATTAAAAAAATATTCCTTTAAGAAACTACTGTATCGTTCTTTATCCTTGTTTCCAACTGTCCATATTCCCGCATTTATCATCACTTTCATCCAGATATAAGTGCCCAAAAGAGAAAATAAAATTGTAAACCCTGACAATTGAAACAACTGAACAGAAAACCGTTTTTTAAGAACTCTGAAAAATTTTAATACTGTTTTTAATAACTGGGTAAAAACTAATCCAAAAACAAAAATTGAAACAGCAAAAGGAATAAACCCAACATAATCATTGTATATAAGTCCATTAAATATATATACAACAATTGTAAACCCACCCCAACCGAGAAGCTGACATTTCCAGTACAATGAAATATTTTTGAACTGTGATTTCATTCTGATTCTTTAAAACTTAAAATAATTTTTGTTCCTATTGCCATTCCGATTTCTTCTTTCTGATGAAATATTTACGCATAAACTAAAGTTACAAACTTGCAGTCTAATTAATTCTACTCTTTGGCCTTTCATTCCTTTCCATTGGCAACCGGTATCATTTACCGAATAACTTTATGGAATAGCAGGAATCCATTACTGATTTATCAAAAAACTCTGCTTTAACCGGTTCCTTATACTTTAGATTACAGGTTTTCGCTGCAATTCTCAGCAGCCGGCCAGTTACTACAAACAACTGCCAAACTACAAAAGCTATTTGCCAATTCCTGTTTCTGATGTGCTACTATTGATTATAGTTTAGAGCAAGCAAACAGAATAAATCAACAATCATGAAAAAAATCATCTTCACTATTCTGGTATCTATAATTCTTCAATATAGTTATAGCCAGCAAACTAAAGCTACTTACGTAATTACTAAACAGGATTACCTGAAAAAAAGTAAAAAGCAAAAAACCGCAGCATGGGTCACATTGGGCACCGGCGCAGTTCTAATAACAACAGGAGCTATAGCCTTAAAACATACGACCTCCAAAGGAGGAAGAGAAGCCCCAATTTTACTCAGCGGCATGGTTTTTACGACAGCCAGCATTCCTTTATTCATTATATCATTTGCAACTAAAAGTAAAGGAATGAAACTTTCTTTTAATAATCAATCTGTGCCGCAGATGATAAATTGCTCACTTGTTTACAATCCAATACCATCCTTAAATCTTAAAATCAATTTATAAAATGAAAATATTTTTTATAACCATAATTACAATTTTTACTTACCGCTTGTGTGCACAGCAGGATAATGCCAATTCTGTAAAGCCCCGCTTTGGTATAGCACTTATCACCATGCAGGGCAACATGCTGAAAGGTTTGCTGCTACAGGTAAATGACACCACAATTATTATTTATCCCGGCAAAAGAAAAGAATGGAATAAGAAAGTAGAATACTACCCTGTAGTTTTTGGCAGTTCCAATGTGCGGGAAATAAAATTGAAAAAGAAAAATGGTATGGTAAAAGGAATGGTGCTCGGGGGCAGTATTGGCCTGTCAGCAATTCTTACCACTATTATTCTCAACGGTGCAACTGCAAAGGGCGGAACTGCAAATAATGCTGTAATCGTAGTACCAGCAGGAATTATCGGTGGGGCATATATGGGTAGTAAAAGCAGGAAAACTTACAATATCAACGGAAACGAAAAAGCATTTACTGAATTTCAAAAACAAATAGAATGAAAACACATATTAAAAAAATAATTTCTGTGAAAGCAATTTGTTTTTTGATAACACTATTCATTTTCAGATCTGAATCAGCTTGTGCATTCTTTAATCCGGACAGTACAATTAAACCTCAGAAAAGAATAAATTTTGTAGTATCCCCCAGGCAAAAAAAATTTGATGCTGCCCCTTTTAGTTTTCAGTTACAGGCAAAATTGACAAGGCTGTTTCATAAAGATGAATTGTATGTTATTATTGTTAGCAACTCCGCGGTGATGGCAGAAATAATTACAAAGATTCTGAAAGAAAAAAATGCCATGATTGGCCATCTTTGGTTTGACAGTCATGGTCACTGGCAAAGAAGAAGATCGTTATTTGAAATTGGCAGCGAAGAATTTAATTATATGAGTATTCGTGACAGTGCATTTACTGTGCATCTCCAAAAACTTGCTGCCTGGTGTGATACAAATACCAATGTAGGGATTGGCAGTTGCTATGGCGGCGCCACTTATACATTGCCGGCTATAGAAAATTTTCCTGCACAGCGTATGAATGGCGACTCACTGATGATTAGTGTAAGCAAACTGCTGGGTAATGCCACCGTATTTGCCAGTGAAAGTTTTGTAATGACGGGGCCTGGTATTTTAAATGCCGGTTATGCACTATCAGGATCTCCGGGAAGAAAAAAATTTAAAGACCCCATCTATGCGCCAGTATGGGAAAAGCTGGGTGAGTGGAATTGCTACTCTGGTAAAACTGGAAGATTT
>JANOJO010000187.1:0-9398 GCA_031418795.1 Bacteroidota bacterium
TTTCTTTTCCCGCTCTCAAAATCTTTAAAAATAAATGATCCCAACTTATCCAGGCTTGCAAAGAATGCCTTACCATTATTTGTTTCAGCAAAATTCTGTACAAAGCGTTGCAAATATGGATCGGTGGCAATCATAAATGTGGTGATAGGTATTTTCAGTTTCTTGCATTGCGCTGCAAGATTCAAACAACGGCTTGTGATTTTTCTGTCCAACCCAAAACTATTTTTATAATACCGTTTGCCAATTTTTAAACAAGTGGGTTTGCCATCGGTAATCATAAAGATTTGCTTGTTCTGATTTTTTCTTCTTCTTAAAATATCCATAGCCAATTGCAATCCTGCTACTGTGTTGGTATGATAGGGGCCAACCTGTAAATAAGGAAGATCTTTTATTTCCACAGGCCAGGCATCATTGCCAAATACAACAATGTCCAATGTATCTTTAGGATATTTTGTTGTGATGAGTTCACTCAGCGCCATGGCTACTTTTTTTGCAGGTGTTATTCTATCCTCGCCATATAAAATCATGGAGTGAGAAATATCAATCATCAGCACGGTGGATGTTTGCGATTTAAAATCAGTTTCCCTGATGCTTAAATCATCTTCCTGCATATTAAAACTTTCTATGCCATGATTGATCTGTGCATTGCGTATGCTCTCCGTAAAATCAATCTGCTCCAGCATATCGCCAAACTGGTATTGCCTTGTTTCAGGATTTACTTCATCTCCCTGCCCCGGTTTAAAACTATGATGATCGCCTTTCTTTGTTTTTTTTAGTTTGCCAAAAATATCTTCTAAACTTTTTTTGCGAATGCCCTGTTCTGTTTTTGGAGTAATAGTAATTTCTCCAATCTCATTATTGTCAGTAATAAATCCTTTGTCTTTTAAGTCTTCAATAAAATCACCCATGCCATATTCATCACCGGTGAGTTCATATTTTTTATCCAGTTCATTCAGCCAGCTCAATGCTTCGGTAACATCGGCATTGGTGTAAGTAAGCAACTGCATGAAAAGGTCGAGCAGCTGATCAAATTTTGATTTGCTGTTTTCATTTGGATCATAATTTTTAAACTGGTGCCCGATCATACAACAGCAATTTACAATTTTATGCGGCAATATTTGGTTAAAGAAAAAGTCCGGGGACTTGTCAATTCCGAAACGGTGAATTTAAAACTCACTCTGCTGTAGAAAAAAGTAGTTGAGGAATCTCAAATTGTAATAGCTGTATGAGATTCTTCGCTGAGAGTCATTAAATTTAGTGAATCATTAAGTTCGGCTCTGAATGACAAGACTCCGATTGATAGGGAATTTAATATTGGACACAAAAAAAGCCCCCGGTACGGAGGCTTTGAATAAAAAGGTTTTTTCAAATTAATTTTTCTTTCCTGTATCCGGTTTTAAAGCATTTGAATCAACTGTAGGTTTCAATGTATCCATTGAAGCTTTTGGCTTTGGTACATAAGTGTTCTCAACTTCTTTTACACGCCGCATAACTTCAAATGTCCTTGCCATTTCCGAAGCCAATCCAAGTTGATTTCCGCTGAGGTTTGCTCTGTAATATTCTTCAGCCTGGTTTGCCTGCTCCTGAGTTTGTGCACCATACCTTCTCTGTAAGTACTGCATTGAAATATCTTCTAATTGTTTTGTAGTCATATTATCTCCAAGCGATGCATAGTATTCCATTTGATGATTAAAATCTGCTATCAATGGTTTACTTATTTTTTCACCTGTTTCTTTAGCGCCACATTCAAAAGCAGCTTCCATCAGCATATAAGAGGCCAGGTTGTGCATATCATACCGGCTCGGCAATCCATAAGGCAAATTTGTTTCAGGGATTAAACTGTCTGCTTTTTCCACTATTCTTTTTGCATCAGCTATTCTGTTTTTGGCAATCAAATCTTTTGCAAGTTCTCCATAAGCCTGGCGAAGGCCAATAAGATGACGGCGGTTCTCTTCATCAAAATAAACGCCTTTAGTATCAGCATGACCATTTTTGAATTTAGTCATCAGGTTATTGTACATCCAGTCAGTATTTATTTTGGAGTTGGAAATTGGAACCAACCTGTAAGAGATTCCATCTTTTCTCAAATAATTATCAAAACCAATATCCATTTGTCCATTCGATGTAAAATAAATTGGCCTCTTCCAGGCATTACTGGCAACGATATTCAGAATGATAAGTTGATCCCTGGTTAATGCATTTTTTTTAATTTCAAAAAGCATATCGCCGGTTAACACATCATCAGCATTTACGGTTCCATTTTTTCTTACTAATACTGAATCCACAGGCACTTTAAATTTCTTTACCGGAAAAGTATTTACATTATCGCCCTGTCCTAAAACTGTTTTCATTACATCATACAAATCGTAATAGTTATCCTGCGGCACGTTTGGCGCAGCTGCATATTGCAAGTACTGCCTGTTTTCTCCCATTATTTGCCGTGGCGACCAGATAACATCCATCGAATCGCTTTTATTTATTTTATAGCGAAGCTGGTTTATGTACCAGTCAATGCCCAACAGACTTGTGTTGATGATTCTAATATCGGGTCTTACTTTTTCCACTTCCTGTATATACCATAGCGGGTAAGTATCATTATCGCCAAAGGTGAAAAGAATAGCATCCTGTGCACAACTCTCTAAATAATTTCTTGCATTGTCCCGTGCAAGCGTTTTTTTACTGCGGTCATGATCATTCCATTCCTGGTTGACCATCAGTACAGGAACAGCCATGCACACGACGGCTATAATTATATTTGCAAGCTTTGTATTGCTGCCATTAGATGATGCTGATTTTACAAGATAAGTAATGGCTGCTGTAAATAATGCGAATACGGCAGTTACCATCAGCGCTACTTTTATTACAGCGCCTCCTGTAAAGTTCATCAGGCTGAATGCAGTAACTACAAAGGTGAGAACAGAACCGTGCAGCACTACATTCATTAAATTTTCTTTATTTTCTTTTGCCATTTTTACAAATGCCACAACTGCCAATCCTATCCAGATGGTGAAGGCATAAAATGATCCTGCAAATGCATAATCCCTTTCACGGGGCTGGTTGCCGGGCATGTTCAGGTAAATGCCGATTCCGATACCGGTCATAAAGAACAATAAGAAAGTAACAAGCCAATCTTTTTTATTATTTATAAACTGGTAAACACATCCCAATATGCCAAGCAGGAAAGGAAGAAGGTATAGTTTATTATTTGCTTTGTTCTTTTTTAATGCTTCAGGCAGTTTGCTTTGATCGCCCAGCATTTGGTTATCAATAATTGAAATTCCGGTTTGCCAGTTGCCATCTCTTTTGTTTCCAAATCCCTGTATATCGTTTTGACGTCCGGAAAAATTCCACATAAAATAACGCCAGTACATCAGGCTCATTTGATAACTGAAAAACCAATGGACATTATCGCCATAAGTTGGTTTTTCATACATGGTTCTTCCTGTTTGCGGGTCGCGGTACTGACCTTTACTCAGCCAGCTTGCATAAAACTCTGAATGCTGCTGTTGATCTGATACATCCCATATTCTGGGAAAAAACATCAGGTCTTTACTGTCATAAGCAGGTTCCATTTCATTGCCAAGCTCTACATATTTATTACCGAGTTTACCCCACTTCATTCCTTTTTTATCATAGTCATAATAGCCATTATTGTCTTTATCGCCAGGCAATGCGGCAAAATGCGGACCATAAAGAAAAGGCGCAGATCCATATTGTTCACGGCCAAAATAAGAAGCAAGCATCATTGGATTGTCCACATTACTCATGTCAATACCCGGGTTGGCATTGGAGCGTATAAGTGTGGTAACATAAGTAGAATAACCAAGCATGATAAAAATAAAACACCAGATAGCGAGGCGCAAAGTGGCCAATCTTCTTTTGCCGGCAAACTTTAGCCCGGCCCAAATTAATAGTACAAGTAAAATATAAAAGAAAGTAAATCCAGAAAAGAATGGTAGGCCGAAACTGTTTACAAAAAGACGATCAAATGTGGCAGACCATTTTGGAATGGCATACACCATTCCCCAAAGTGTAAGGCCGGTAATTGCACATGCGATAAGAAATGCAAGTATGGCTTTATTGGTTTTATAAATATGTTTTTTGTAATAATAAACCATTACAATGGCCGGCAGCGTAAGCAGATTTAATAAGTGTACCGTAATAGAAAGCCCCATCATAAAAAATATAAAAACAATCCAGCGGTCAGCACGGTTTTTTTCAATATTGTCTTTGGCCAATTCAAATGCATGTTCCCATTTCAACATGGCCCAGATAATAAGTGCGGTAAAAAAAGATGACAGTGCATACACTTCACCTTCTACGGCGCTGAACCAGAATGTATCGCTGAATGTATAGGCCAATGAACCAACCACACCAGCAGTTATTACTGTAAATAATTGTTGTGATGTAAGATTTTCGCCGTGGTTTACAAACATTTTGCGGGCAAAATGTGTAATCGTCCAGAATAAAAATAAAATTGCAAATCCACTGGCAGTTGCACTCATTAAATTAATGGCGCTTGCTACATTAGCATCGTTGCCACCACTGAATAATACAATAAACAAACGTCCCAATAAATTAAATAACGGTGAACCCGGCGGGTGAGGAACTCCCATTTCATTTGCTACAGCAATAAATTCACCGGTATCCCATAAGCTGGCAGTTGCTTCTCGGGTAAGTGTATAAGTGGCGCAGGCAATTACTAATATTATCCATCCGGTAATGTTGTTTACTTTCCTGAAGTTCATAAAGAATTATTTTTTTTCGGTAGGGGCAAAAATAGGGGAATAAAGGTTAAAAGGAGTTTAAGGAATTCCGGGAATTAGAAAGGTTTTTTATTGGGGTTTAAAAGTTTAAAAGTTTAAGAGTTTAATAGTTTAAGGTTGTTCAAAAGAAAATTTGATTTATTATTTCAGTGATTTATGAGGGGTTGATTTAAACTCTTAAACTTTTCAACCTATCAACTATTCACCTATTCAAAACTCACTCTCACCGTTTGATAATAAAGCTGGTTTTGTAAAATTTGTTTTGATTGTGTGTTTTTTTCGGAAAAACCTTTTAGTCCTAACAGTCCTGCAGCATTTCCTTTGTTGATAGCAATTTCCAGAAAGCCGGCGCTGTTGAACAAAGCAAGTTTTTCACCTTCGTGCACATCGGCATAGCTTTCGCTAATCTTTTCGATCACTTCATCTCTTTTAAAAGAAATTTTAAAATGACGGCCGCGGCGTTGCTTTTCAAAATCATCATGTGAAATATTTACCACTACGTTTTCAAAATTATCAATGAAGATTATCTGGCCATCAATCCAGTCTTCGCCTATAGCGGGACGCAATGGATTTTTTTCAATATAAGAAAAATCAGAAAAACCAATGTCCTGAATAGATTCACCGTTTACTATCTGGTTAATCGTTTTTCCCAAAACATCGGTGAGGTACAGCGTATTCTTAATTTCTTTTTTATCTAAAGGGATGCCAATCACCATTTCTGGTTTACCATCCAGTATCATGGTAAGTAAACCATTGTCGGCGCAAAGCAGGTATTGGTTATTATGAAATGCCAGCAACAGATGATCCGGTTTTTTCTCAAACAGGTTTACTAAGATTAAATGAAAAGTAAAATCAGGAAAATTATTGATGGCACTGCGGCATACATAAGCTGCCTGCGGATAATTGAAAGGTGTAATGTTATGTGATATATCCACCAACTGAAACCCGGAATTAATACGCAGCAATCTTGCTTTAATAGCACCCACCAGGTAATCCTGGTTGCCGGTATCGGATGTTAGGGTGAGTAGTGGCATGGGCGAAGTAAGGAATTAGTAATTTGGGATTAGGAATTGGTTGGAAAATTTCTTTATGGTCAATATAATAAATTTTTGACTTTACTTTTTACAAATATAACCTGACTACCTGCAAATGACAATCTGCTCACTGAGACCTGTGGAAAATCCAAAATCCGAAATCGGAAAACTGCCTGCCGGCAGGCAGGTCCGAAATTATTTTATCAGTTTCCCGTCTTTGTAGTAAAATTTATGAATCAGCTTGTCAGTAAGCTTTGGAAAAAATTTATTCATGAATACGGCCCTCTTTCCGGTAAAGGTCATTACTACGTTACGTTTTCTTTTTTCTATGGCAGATAAAATCCGCTTTGCACATTCTTCTGCAGTCATCATGCTGCCTTCATCCATAGGGCTGGCGCCTTGTTCATTACCTTCTTTTGTCAGTGCTGCTTTGCGAATATTGGAAGCAGTAAATCCGGGACAAACCCACATTACATGTACTCCACTATCCAGCAATTCAATTTTTATTGATTCCAGCCAGCCCTGCAATGCAAATTTAGATGCCGAATAGCCGCTTCGTCCTGGCAAACCCCGATACCCGGCAACGGAGGAAATGGCGGCGATAATTCCTTTTCTTTCTGTAATAAATGGCAGAGCATATTTAGTACAATAAACGGCGCCATAAAAATTAATATCCATTACCTTCTTTATTACATCCACTGAAGCCTCAGTTAATTCTGCCCGCATACCAATACCGGCATTATTAATTAATATATCAATACCGCCAAACATTTTTACGGTCAGCTCCATCAGCCTGCGGCAATCATTTTCATTGCTTACATCTGCCACCATAGTATGCAGCGGGGCAGATGGATGTTGTGTTTGAAGCTGGTAAAGTTTATCGTGATTTCTTCCGCATGTGGAAACTTTTGCACCTGCATCAATCAATTCTTCTACAAGAGCTTTGCCGATGCCATCGGTGCCGCCGGTTACTACTACTACTTTATCTGTAAAAAAAGAGTGCATAAAAAGATTAACAGCGCAAACCTAATCTAAAATCCGGTTGAGAAAAACTGAAAGAAGTTTATTTATATTTCAGGAAAGTTACAGGATGTATTTCCCATGCAGTGGTTGGCCGGGCAGATGCGGGTCCTATTTTTTCATTGAAATGTTCTTTATCAAAAAACAAACTGCCTTTTAATTGAATTTTTTTTGGTGTTTCAAAAAAATAATATCCGCTGCTGCAGAGTCTTTTGTCGGCTTTGGTAAGAAAACTGTCCCTGGCTGCTTTCAGGTCAGAAAAAGAAAGATCATTAATGTCTGGTAACCCGCTGATTTCAATATTAAAATAAGTGGCAGTAGAAGAGTCTTTAGTTGTGCCGATAATAACATGAAAATCTTCATCCGCTTGCTTTGAATAACAATACATATATGCAGTATTGATTTTTACATTCCTGTTTTCTTCTGTTACTCTTAAACTTGATGTGGTAATGGGAGGGATATGATTTGCCATAAATTCATCAGCTTGCAGCGTATTCATAAATTTACGGAGGGTAGTAAACGTTCTGAATGGCGCATTACTTATCGATATTTTACTTTCTTTTCTATAGACGCCATCAAAAAACTCCGAATCACATCTTTTGTTTTCAACTGATAAAAAAGAAACTGTAAAAGAAACACTTGCCTGCGGATGATCTTTTCTCTGGTTTGAATCATTCGGGTCAGGTTCATACCTCATTATCAGGTTCTCACCTTTTTCAGTTTTGAAAACTGCCTTTTTTTTTGCTGGTAAATAATTCAGTTCAGTTATAGTGTCAAGTGTGGCTGCATTTGTGTTTTTAGATATCTTGTTGCCACTTTTACAAGATATACACCAGCTGAAAATAAATGCAAGTGGAAGTAGCAGAAATTTCATAATTCTAAAGGTATATTAAAGAGCAGGGGTTTCATAAAATAATTATTAACCCCGGGGTTAGAGATTTATTTATATATAAAAAAAAGCTCTCCGATAATTACCGGGGAGCCTTTATGATCACGTCCCGGTTTGAACCGGGAGGCCCTCCCGATTAAAATCGGGATGCGCTACCCTTCGAAATCAAATCTTCAATATATTTTCTGGATTTCATGCTTTTGATTTTTCTTTCCTGTTTTTTTGCCAGCGGAAGTGTTTCAAATTCTTCAGTATAAACAATTTTCCAGGGGATACCTAAACTGGTGAATTTCGAATGTCCAATATTATGCTCATACAACCTGCGGTCCATGTTTATACAAGCTCCGATATAATATTTGTTCAGCTTTTCTGAGTATAAAATATATGCAATAGCCATAAAAAAAACCCTGGTGTTTAAGCCAGGGCTTTTGTGATCCCGCAGGGACTCGAACCCTGGGCCCCATCATTAAAAGTGATGTGCTCTACCAACTGAGCTACGAGATCAATTATTTCTTTTTTACCCCCAGAGTCCTCCCGATAAAATCGGTCCCGATAACTATCGGGATACCAACTGAACTACGAGATCTGCCCTTTTTCTTTTGGGAGTGCAAAAATACAGGTGCAGCCCCTTCGTGCCAAAATTATTTCGGTCTGATTGAAACCCTAATCGGAAAGATTTTGTTATTGCTCTTTAAATTAAGATTGGGTAAACCCCACACAAAAAATCATTTGTGATTTAGTGGAAGTCCAGCCATTAAGGTTTTTATCATCTCATAATACTGCTCCATTTTCCCATGCTCAGTTTCGCAATTTACATACCGGATATTTTTTTTACCACAGTAAACACTGAGTGAACCATCTTCAGTACATCTTTTATTATCCTGCAAAATGGTGTTGTATCCGCTGTCAGCGAGTTTTTCGTACAACTCAGCATCGGTTGTTAAAAAAAAATCATCGGCATCTTCTTTTGGATTAATGTAAACTTTCTTTGATTCTTTAGATCTTTTATTTCCGGCAGTATAGTTGAGTGCCGAAAAAAGTTCTGGTGAGTTATTGTGCAGCGCAATGATGCATACAGCATTTTCGGGTAGTAGTTGAAGAATCCTCTTACCAAATTTTTCCACTTCTGAGATTGCTTTGGCTGAACTTCTTCCCAGTTCAGCAAGTGATTTTTCAATTCCTTCTTTTGAAAATATCCTGTTGGGGTCAAACCGGTAGTATTTGCCGCCCAAAAGAAATTGAATATTTCTTTTCAACCCGTTTTCTACTTCTATCAGCAACCCGCCTTCTGTTTCTAAAATTCTTTTTGTGGCATCTACTGATGTGTATTCATCATCATGCAGATTAATAAATACAATATCTGTACGGGTGCCGTACTGTTGTATTTTCAGCGGAATGGTTTTATCTGCCAGCTTGTAAAATATTGTTTTTTCTGATGGAATATACTTTGCTGCTTCAGCAGCATTATCAATATTATTTTCCTGGGCAGGTAAAAATTTTACGAAAAAAACTAATATCGTTATGGGTATAAAGTATTTCATTGGGGAAAATAATTATAAAGATAATCAAGCATGATTGTAAATTAAAGGGGGAGGGTTTCAAATCAAACTAATTCTTCTTTCATTATCTGCATCACATTTTTATCAATCATCTTTTGCGCCAGCAAAATCATATTTTTAAATGCTTTTG
>JANOJO010000188.1:0-3953 GCA_031418795.1 Bacteroidota bacterium
CTGCTACCCTGCTTGGTTTTGATACTAAGATTACCGGTAGCACCAACGATTATTCTAAAACTGCTAATAGCGATGTAGTTGTAATCACATCAGGCCTGCCACGCAAACCGGGTATGACAAGGGAAGAATTGATTGGTGTAAATGCCGGAATTGTAAAAGGTGTTTGTGAAAATATTTTAAAACATTCGCCCAATGCCATCCTGATTATCATCAGCAACCCGATGGATACAATGACTTACCTGGCTTTGACATCAACTGGCATAGCTAAAAACAGAATAATTGGAATGGGTGGTGCATTAGACAGCAGCCGTTTCAAATATCAACTGAGCCAGCATTTAAATTGCAGCCCCGCAGATATTAATGCAGTAGTTGTTGGTGGACACGGGGATACAACCATGATTCCGCTTATACGATTGGCAACATGGAACAGCGCTCCGGTAACAAATTTTTTAACTGCTGATCAACAAACACAAATTGTAAATGATACAATGGTTGGCGGCGCCACACTTACAAAACTGATTGGCACATCAGCCTGGTATGCACCCGGTGCAGCAGGCGCAGCCATGGTAGAGGCAATAGTTCGGGATGAGAAAAAATTAATTGTGTGCTGTGTTGCACTCGATGGTGAGTACGGACAAAAAGATATTTGCCTGGGTGTGCCGGTTATCATTGGCAAAAATGGATGGGAAAAAATTCTTGACTTTGGTTTGAATGAAACGGAACAGGCAGCTTTTAATAAAAGCGCAGATGCAGTTAGAAATATGAATGACGTGTTGAAAACGCTTTAATAATTTTCAGATAATTTATTGCAGCCCCGGTTGCCGGGGCTTTTTATATCCAACTAATCATTCACTTAATTTTGCCGCATGCATTATGTTTCAGTTGAAAATTTGACCAAGAGCTACGGCATCCAACCTCTTTTTGAAAACATTTCATTTCATATTGAAGAAGGAGATAAAATTGCACTGGTGGCCCGCAATGGCTATGGCAAATCCACTTTATTAAAAATACTTGCAGGCGAAGAAATTGCCGATGAAGGAAAACTTTGGATTAATAAAGAAGTAACCGTGGCGTTGTTTGAACAGGAGCCAACCTTCATTGAAGAAAAAACTATTCTTGAAAATATTTTTCATCACAATCATCCCATCATAAATGCCATTGCAGAATATGAAGCTGCCTGCGATGAAGACAGTGGAGAAAAAATGAATGCCGCCATTATTAAAATGGATGAACTCGGTGCCTGGAATTTTGATACAAAAGTGAAACAGATATTGGGCAAACTGAATATTCATCATCTGCAACAAACTTTAAATACATTAAGCGGCGGCCAAAGAAAAAGAGTGGCGCTTGCAAAAACGTTAATTGATATTGGCTTTGAACACAAACATGTTTTACTCATCATGGATGAGCCTACCAACCATCTTGATGTGGAAATGGTGGAATGGCTGGAGCATTATCTGCGCCAGGAAAAACTAACCTTGTTGTTAGTGACACACGACCGCTATTTTTTAGATGCTGTATGCAATGAAATATGGGAGATGGATAGAACTGAACTAATTTTTTATAAAGGTGATTATGGAAATTATTTAGAAAAGAAAGCTGCCCGTTTGGAAAGTGATCTTGCCAGCATTGATAAAGCAAAAAATACTTACCGCAAAGAGCTGGCATGGATGCGAAAACAACCCAAAGCCAGAACAACTAAAAGTAAAAGCCGGCAGGATAATTTTTATGAAGTGGAAAAAAAAGCAAAGCAACAGATAGAAGATACTCAACTTGAACTGCAGATGAAGATGAACCGCCTCGGCGGTAAAGTGGCAGAAATGAAAAAAGTATATAAGAGTTTTGATAAAAAAATAATGCTAAAGGGATTTGATTATACATTTAATAAAGGAGAACGGGTGGGTGTTGTGGGAAAAAATGGTGTGGGTAAATCAACGTTCATCAACATTATACTCGGTACTGAAAAAGCTGATAGTGGTAAAATTAATATAGGTGACACAGTTATTTTTGGGAACTACTCGCAAAAAGGTTTAGAAGTGAAAGAAGATATGCGGGTAATTGAATATGTAAAAAATATAGCAGAACATTTTCCATTAGCAAGTGGTGGATCATTAAGCGCTGCTCAGTTTCTTCAATTGTTTTTATTTGATCCGGAAAAACAATACACTTATATCAGCAGCCTGAGTGGTGGTGAAAAAAGAAGACTGCATTTACTTTCAATTCTTTTCCGCAATCCAAATTTTTTGGTATTGGATGAACCGACAAATGATTTAGATCTTCCCACACTCGGTGTACTGGAAAATTTTTTAAGTGAATTTCCCGGTTGTTTAGTAATTGTATCGCATGATCGTTATTTTATGGACAGGCTGGTGGATCATCTTTTTGTTTTTGAAGGCGATGGAGTGATAAAAGATTTTCCCGGAAATTATTCGCAGTACAGACAGAGTTTAGATATCAATGGGCAATTGACAATTGGCAATGAGCAAAAGGCAATTGGCAATCCGAAAGCTTTAACCAGCAACCTGCAACAAGTAACCCCGTCCGACCTGGTCATCCGGGCGGGCAGCAACAAACGCCAGCCTTCTTTTAAAGAAAAAAGAGAATTTGAATTATTGGAAAAAGAAATTGCTGTGCTGAATAATGAAAAAGCAACTGTAATTGGAAAATTAAATAACAGCAACACGCCATTTGAAGAACTGACTATTCTTTCAAAACGTATTGGAGAAATTACTGCCTTGCTTGATGAAAAAGAATTGCGCTGGCTGGAATTAAGTGATATAATGAATTAAATTTTTTTACTGATGCTGATCTTGCAAAATCAAAAAGTTTATTTTAATTTTAAACTTTAATCCCACCCCCGGATAATCACAGAATTTCCTGGTTTTATTTTTTGATCCGCTTCCCGCCTTTACATTTTATTTAATCATTAAAAAATCTGTGTATGAAAAAAATTAATTTTTACCTGCACAAACCTGATGTACAAGCTGTCATTTTAATTTCTTCTATTTTTGTTGTTATTGCTTTAGTCACTTTATTAACCTGGGGTAAATAGGTTAAAAGACTATTTGAAACTATTAACTTGTAATTACTTTATCAGGCAGGTTTTTATTTGGTTAAACAACCGTAAATTATTTTTAATCAAATCTGGGGTTCACAAAATTATTCAGTTTGGATCCAAAGCGGTAATTAAGGCCGAAGTAAGTAGAGAAACTATATCCGGAAGCCAGTTGACGCCTGCGGGTTAATACCTCTTGTGGCGTGGCTCCTGCTTTCGGCAGATAAAGTTGATCACGTACCAATTCTGCAGATGAATGTACATAAAGTGAAAGCCCACCGGTAATTCTTATTTCCAATGCGGTATTTACTTCAAGTTTGAAAAATTTCCAGTTGTGAAGATAGCTGTGGTATTCAGTACCAAATTGTACTGTTCCCCATTTTTGATTCACAGAGAGTTTAGATTCTATCCCATGACCAAACAAAGTTTCTTTTGTTTTATCAAATAAAGTTGAGTCAATATAATTATTCCGGCGGACATCAGCCACGTAAATAAATGTAAACGATTTTGTATTGAAAAGCTTATAAGGAAAAATATTGTATTCAAACGCAGTACGGAAAACAGACCTGAATTTATTATTTGAAAAAGTGCTTCGGGAGGCATTTGCTTCATATCCCCAGGACCAATGCTGGTTAATACTTTTTACAATGTATTGGCTAAATTCAAAGTTGTTATTTTTATTGGTAAATTTTTCAATATTTCCATTATCGTCTTCATACTCAAAATCTGATTTGTTTTTACCTCCCTCCAGTTCAAAACCTATTTTTATTTCTTCTGTTATACGCCTGGCCGACAGGGAGCCATTGAATCGGGATTCTTTATATACTTCATCTACATTCATACTACCACTCGCTCCTATACTAAAAACCCAGTAATTCCAGGGATCTTTTGTTACGGC
>JANOJO010000189.1:0-2912 GCA_031418795.1 Bacteroidota bacterium
AAATAAAATACTGGCATTATATTTTAAAACGGTCTTGCTTGCGGTGGTGCAGGTTGCCAGAATTGTTCCGGCATAGGCTTCTTTAATAAATGCTGGTAATAAAAACTGTAAGCTTCAGTCCTGTTATGCTCTCCCTTAGCCCTGTTATTTCCACCGATACCATGTCTTTCGCCGGGATAAAGCATAAATTCAAAATGCTTTTTTAAATCCTGCAGTTTGTTGATGAACACCAGTGTGTTTTGCATGTGTACATTATCATCGGATGTGCCATGAACTATACGAAGCATTCCTTTTAGTTTATCAGCATAGGTCATCACTGAAGTTATTTTATATCCTTCAGGATTTTCACCGGGCATATCCATATATCGTTCTGTATAATGTGTATCATAAAACTGCCAGTCAGTAACAGAGGCATTGGCTACACCATGAGTAAAAACATCCGCACCATACGTCAGCGCCATACAGGTTATGTAACCGCCAAAGCTGCCCCCGGTAATGGCAATTGTGTTTGCATCTACAAACGGTTTTTCTTTCAACCATTTACCACACTGCATATAATCTTCTATTTCATACTTGCCAAGCTGGCGATGGATATAGTTCATTCCTTTTTTTCCAAAATGCCCGCTGCTGCGGTTATCAAATACTACTTGTATCATTCCCTCCTGTGCCCACCATAGTTCTTGTGAAGTGCTGTTCCATGTGTCCATAATTCTTCCGGCATTAGGCCCGCCATAAACACTTGCCAGCACCGGGTATTTTTTATTGGGATCAAAATTGATGGGGTAAGTAATTGTTACCGGCAGATCAAATAATCCATCGGCTGATTTTACACGATGCAATTCTTTTTTTGGCAATTCATAGTTGGCAAACTCATCACCTTTTACATTGGCTATTTCACGGATGACTTTTCCTTTCATATCCAGAACCGCAGAAGTAGTGGGTGTAGATAAATTAGAATAAGAAGTAATAAAGCATTTGTTGTTTGGAGAAATATTCATGCCAGTAAAAGAGTATTCACCAAAAGAATGGCGTGTCATTTTCTTTCCGTCAAATGAAACAGAATAAAGATCCCATCTTGCCGAGTTTTCTTTTCTGGCATTGAAATAAATCATCTTTGCTTTTTCATCTACTTTATAAATAGTACCAACTGTAAAATCTCCGTTAGTTACCTGGTTGATGAACTTACCAGTCATATCATGCAAATAAAAATGTTCCCAGCCGCTTTTATCACTCCGCATTATAAATGCTGTATTGCCGGGTAAAAATTCAATCCGGTTGCCACGGTCAAGATCTATCCATGTAGTTTGCTTTTCATCATACAATTCGGTTTTTGATCCGCTATTCAAATCCACATTATAAATTTTCAGATTATCTTGTCCGCGGTTCATCCATACTGCCCAAAGTTGTCCGGTAGGCGTCCACACCGGGCTGCCAAAATATTGATCATCCTTTTCATTGAAATCGGCCCACACTGTTTTTTTATTTTCAATATCCACTACGCCCAGTTTTACTTCCGGATTTTTATCACCTGCTTTTGGGTAATGTTCGTTCTCCACAAAACCGTGCTGGTCTTTAATTACATAAATCGGAAAAACTGGTACCTGCGTATCATCAAACCGCATGTAGCATATTTTTTTGCTGTCGGGGCTCCACCAGAATGCACGGTAACGGCTGCCGCGGCCAAGTATTTCTTCAAAATAAACCCAGGATGCGTAGCCGTTCTTTATATTTTCTGTACCATCCCAAGTGAGTTGAATATCCTGCTCTGTTTCTGCATTACGTACATAGAGATTATTGTCTTTATTATAAGCAACCCATTTTTCATCAGGGCTCCAGCTTACATTCTTTGCATCTTTTATCAGCGAGGCATAATCTTTCTTAGGTTTTGCAGGTTCTTTCTTGTCGTCATATACTACAGCAGTTCCTGTTTTTACATCTATAGTATAAGTTTTCATTTTGCCATCGGCTTCTCTTCTTAATTCTATATAATGATCATCATCTATCCATTTGGTTACCTGCGGCAGTTGTTTGGTAATATTGGTAGGCTTTTGATTAAAAGCCTGCTCGTAATTCACTTGTTTCTTCTGCGCAATAACGAAAACAAAACAAACTGACGTGAATACGGCAAGTAAAAAAAGCTTTCTCATGATTGAATGCATTGATGAAGAGGAAAGATACAAATCCTGCAAGAGTCCTGGCAAGCTAAACCTCAAAAATTGACAAGCGGTTATTTGACCTCCTGCATCTCCACCAATTTTTTATAAAAACCATTTTGAGAAAGCAATTGGTCATGTGTACCCCGTTCTACTATTTTGCCTTTTTGCAAAACAATTATTTCATCAGCATGACGGATGGTGCTGAGGCGGTGGGCTATTACAATACTGGTGCGGTTCTGCATCATATTATTGATAGCATCCTGTACCAATCTTTCGC
Organism: Bacteroidota bacterium; assembly: GCA_031418795.1. Taxonomy (GTDB): domain Bacteria; phylum Bacteroidota; class Bacteroidia; order Chitinophagales; family Chitinophagaceae; genus VBAS01. The sequence continues at coordinate 2,434 of JANOJO010000189.1, forward strand.
TTTCAGTATCGAGTGATGAAGTAGCTTCATCTAAAATAAGTATGGGCGGATTTTTTATCAAAGCTCTTGCAATGGTGAGTCTTTGTCTTTCGCCACCACTCAGTTTGCTGCCCCGGTCACCAATATTGGTATCGTAGCCATTTTCTTTTTGAATAATAAAATTATGAGCATTGGCAATTTTAGCAGCAACAATTATTTCTTCATCAGTTGCATTCTCTTTTCCCAAACGAATATTGCTGGCAATTGTATCATTAAATAAAATCGGTTCCTGCGTAACTATGCTCATCAGGTTGCGCAAGGAATGAAGTGTACAATCTTTAATATTAATACCATCAATTAATAATTCCCCGTCACTTACATCATGAAAACGGGGAACAAGATCAGCAAGAGTTGATTTGCCTGCGCCTGATGAACCTACCAGTGCAATTGTTTTCCCTTTTTCTACAATAAGATTTACTTTGTCAAGTATCACAGCATCA
>JANOJO010000190.1:0-11443 GCA_031418795.1 Bacteroidota bacterium
TGTTGGCGAACTTTTCACTGGCATACTTATTACAGTAGCCTTGTTTATGTTTAGTTATAAAGGGCATGCAAAACGGCCAGGCGAAAAAGGATTATCTGATAGTGCATATACTAATCTTGCCGGCTTTTCTGCACTGGGTGTTGTTGTATTTCCTGTCGGTGGAGAAATTTGTATAAATGATAATCTTCGTGTGTTTCTCAGCTCACTCAATACAGGTTACATTCATTTTACTATGGCTTCCATATTTTTTATTTCCCTTGCTTTCATGTCAATGGTTAATTTCAGACGCACAGAAGTCAGGGAGTTTTTTGGAAAGGGAAAAAACCATAAACTTTTTCTTATTTGCGGTATTGTTATGCTTGTATGTTTAGTATTGATTGCTGTTTACAGTATATTGATTGCTGGCGATTACAATTGGCTTGATCGTTTGCACCCGGTATTTTGTCTTGAAGCAATTGCCTTAATCTTTTTTGGAATTTCCTGGCTTAAAAAAGGAAAGGCTGATTTCAACTATATTCCTAAGCTGCTTAATTTAAAAAAATAAAAAAGCAATTTGAAAGTCTATTTCATCACTTAATTGTGGATTCCAATATTTACAAACAAAGACTTGTTCCCTGCCCCTCCGGCCTTGCTACGCTGAAGCTATGCGAAGGCGTAGTCAGGCGGGTATTTGAAGTAGAAAATTAATTAAATTTGGAACAAACAATGCGTAAAGCAGAGAGTGTTATCAGCAAGGCTATACGACCGCTCAGCCCGACATAGCACATAACCAATTACATGACATTGTAAGCAAAATAAAATAACATATTATGGCAATGAGAAATAAAAAGGAGTTGTCGCCAAAACAACCTGCCTTGCCGGCAGACAGGCGTGAAGAACTACTCAACACATTAAAAGCCCGTTTTGAGAAAAACATGAACCGCCATAAAGGTCTTGAATGGGCTAAAGTGCAAGCAAAGCTGGAAGCCTGCCTGTCCGGTAGGCAGGCTAATACTGAAAAACTGTGGTCGCTCCATGAAATGGAAAGAACCGGTGGTGAACCGGATGTTGTTGGTCATGATAAAAAGACGGGCGAATACATTTTTTATGATTGTTCAGCGGAAAGTCCTAATGGCCGCAGAAGTGTTTGTTACGACGGCGAAGCGCTGGAGTCAAGGAAAGAACATAAACCAAAAAATAGCGCTATTGGAATTGCCACTGCCATGGGCATTGAAATTTTAACGGAAGAACAATATCGGGAGTTGCAGACCCTCCAAATGGCGGGAGGAAATTTTGATACGAAAACATCGAGCTGGATAAAAACACATCCTGATATTAGAAAACTCGGCGGCGCCATCTTTGCTGATTTCCGCTACGGCAATGTCTTCGTGTATCACAACGGTGCAGAATCTTACTATGCTGGCAGGGCATTCCGTGGCTCGCTAAGGATCTAAATATTGCACAGACAGCTAAACCTGCCGGCAGGCAGGTTTGAATTTACCCTTTTGTTTGGAGATGAATAATCATGCTCTTCCATTTGTTGGTGAGTTGAATTAAATTCATAAGAATCTTTACAGAAGTACACCCAACAAAGGCATAAGAAATGACCTAACTTATTTATGAGAAATTGAATCGACAGAAATCTATATGTGTGAATGATGAAACTTCTTAATTAAATTGTATAACATTCATCTGTTTAATAATAGTCAATTTTGAAAAAAATAAACTCTTATTAAAATCAGAGATGATGTCAACAATCTTACTAATTGAAGATAACAAACCTATTCTTGAGAATTTGACTGAATATTTAGAAATGGAGGGATATAAAATCCTTACTGCCGACAACGGGAAAAAGGGTGTTGAACTTGCCAGAGAATATATTCCTGATTTAATAATTTGCGATACTAAAATGCCAGTAATGGATGGTTATGAAGTTCTGCATTTGATTTTAGATTTGGCGAAAACTTATGAAATACCATTTATTTTTAGCACGTCAAATTCTGAAAATGTTGATAGAACAAAAGCACTTGAACTTGGTGCCGATGATTATATTATCAAACCATTTGAACTGGAAACTCTATTGAAATTGGCAAAGACTTATATAATGTCAGGTAGCAAAAGACACATAGAAAGAAAATACTTCGCTTAGTGAAGTGACAGTATAATGAATGTATATCTCTCAAATAAACTATTCTGCGGACAACTAACTTTTACACCTTTGGTTGGAGTTCAATAATTATACTCTTTCTGGTTTGATATCTGTTGTTTGCGGTATAAACTATTCTTTCCTTTCTTTGCACATGTCTTCGCCCTCCCACAAAATCATCATCATCACCGCACCATCCGGCGCCGGCAAAACTTCCATCACCAAACATTTACTGAAAACATTTCCTGATCAATTAGCATTTTCCATTTCTGCCGCCACCCGGCAAAAAAGAGATTATGAAAAAGATGGTGTTGATTATTATTTTATGAGTTCAGATGATTTCAAAGAAAAAATAAAACACAATGCTTTTATAGAATGGGAAATGGTATATGAAGGAAAATATTACGGCACATTGAAAAGCGAAATTCACCGCATCTGGAAAGAAGGCAAGGCCCCGCTATTAGATGTGGATGTACAAGGCGCAGTGCATGTGCAGCAGCAGGGTCCTGAAAATACTTTATCCCTTTTTATTGAACCCCCTTCCATTGATGAATTGAAAAACCGATTGCAATCAAGAGGAACTGAATCAGCAGAAAGTATTGCTGCAAGAGTAAACAAAGCGGCTTATGAACTTTCTTTCAAAAAACATTTTAATAAAATAATAGTAAACGATGACCTGCACAAAGCCTGCAGCGAAGCGGAAGAAATAGTAAGAAGTTTTTTGAAGTACGAGGTGTGAGGTACGAAGTACAATAGTGAACTTAATTTATAACTTTATACCTTTTCCAACCTCCCGACTCCTGACTTCCTCCTTCCAACTTCCTTCTCTATCTTTACCCTCTTATGTTCGATTGGAGTATTATCATCTGGTTTCTGCTCACCATTTTACTGATGGGTTTTTTTTCAGGTATTGAAATGGCTTTTTACAGCGCCAACCGTATGAGCATTGAATTGAAAAAAAAACAGGGTAGAGCCAGTGGTCAGATTTTGGATCAGTTTGTAGATCATCCCGTGCATTTTTTGGGCACCACACTTATCGGCTTCAATACTTTTCTGGTGTTCTTTGGTTTGCAGATAAGCAATGTAATGAGACCCGTGTGGGAATCATGGCGGGTAGGGTCTGATACCATTCGCATTCTTATTGAAATAATACTATCCACAGTAGTGGTGCTGGTGCTGGCAGAATTTATTCCCCGTGCTATTTTCAGGGCAAGAGCCAATATCCTGCTGACAAAGCTGGTCCATCTTATTGATATTTTTTACCAGATGTTTTATCCCATTGCCGCTGCATTTATTTTTATTGCCAACTGGTTGCTTAAATATCTTTTCAATGTGCGGGTGGACACAAAGAAAGAAGCTTTTGGCCGCAGCGATCTTGAACATCTTTTCCGGCAAACAAAAAATATGGAAGAAGATAATCAACAACTCAATACAGAGATGTTTGAAAATGCACTAGAACTTCCCAAAACAAAAATCCGCCAGTGCTTAGTGCCCCGAAAAGAAATTGTGGGCATTGATATAAAAGAACCCGTTGATTCGCTGAAAAATCTTTTTATAGAAACAAAACTTTCACGGCTGGTGGTGTTTGATGGTAATATTGATCATATACTCGGCTATGTTCACCAGTTGGATATGTTCAAGCAGCCGGCCACTATTCAATCAACACTTTTACCCATATCAGCCGTGCCGGAAAGTATGAGTGCAACTGACCTCATCAATAAATTTACCCGGGAACATAAAAGCATTGCCTGGGTGGTAGATGAGTTTGGCGGCACCGCCGGTATCATTACGATGGAAGATGTACTGGAGGAAATTTTTGGAGAAATACAGGATGAATATGATGTGGAAGAATTTGTAGAAAAACAACTTGCAGAAAACGAATATATTTTTTCGGGGCGGCTGGAGCTAGACTACCTGAATGAAAAATACGGTTTTGATTTTCCCAGGGATGAAACAGAAACTCTTTCCGGCTTTATCATCAATTACCACGAAACCATACCACAGCAGAAAGAAAGAATTTTTATTGCCGATTTTGAATTTGAAATTATGAATGTAAGCGATACCCGCATTGAAATGGTAAAAATTAAAAAACTGAAATAACCCGCCATCCTCCTATTTTGATTGCCATTTATGTTTCCGCCCTTCTATCCATTTATTTTTTCTAAATACTTCAGGAGCCTTTATCTTTCCAATTCCAAAAAAATAATCAATATGACAAATTCAGGAAAAGTTCTCTTGTTGCTGACAGCAGGAATGTTTGCAGGAGTTTATTCTTTTGCACAAATCAATCCTCCTGCATCAACTCCGGTAAAAGCCGATACAACAAAAAAAGCAGCTACTCCACCAGTGCCGCCCAAACCTACAGTAACTGAAAAAGTAAAGAGCAGTAAAAAAACCGATGGCTTGTTTACACTTTACCAGGATACGGCTGCAGGCACCGTGCAGATGTACATTAAAAAAAATCAGTTGGACAAAGAATATATTTATCAGAGCTTCGCCATGGGCGGGCCTACTTCTTTGTACCTGAATCAAAATATGATTCGCACCACCTGGGTTATTAAAATCAAAAAGAATTTTGATAAACTGGAATTTTCTCAGGTAAATACAAGTTTTTGGTATGATGCAGAAAATGCTGTTTCCAAATCGGCCAATGTGGATGTAACGGAGGCTGTATTTTATTCTGCAAAAATTGATGCAGAAGATTCAACCGGCTTTATCATTCCCGGAGATGCATTATTTATAAGCGATAAAATGGATCCTGTAAAACCATTAGTGGCTCCCGGCCCCGCCGCTGCTTTAGTTTTCAACCTTGGCAATCTTAATGCTGCAAAATCAGGGTACAAATCAGTACGTTCATATCCTGACAATACAGATGTGATTGTTGAATTGTCTTACGATAATCCTGCTCCGTTTATTGGCGGCGGCAAAGACATTACCGATGCCCGTTATAACCGCATTCGTTTTCAACACAGTTTTCTGGAAGTGCCTCAAAATGATTTTCGTGGAAGACAGGATGATGCACGGGTAGGTTATTTTTCACAGGAAAAAGATAACCTGACAACCATAAAAGTAGCAGATTATAAAGATGTAATTAACCGCTGGCATTTAAAAAAGAAAGATCCATCTGTTGCCATCAGCGAACCGGTAGATCCAATAGTATGGTGGGTGGAAAATACCACCCCGGTTGAATTTCGCCAGACCATTGTGGATGCAGGAATGAAATGGAATGAGTCATTTGAAAAAGCAGGATTTAAAAATGCTGTGATCATGAAAATAATGCCGGATGATGCCACATGGGATCCGGGTGATATCCGCTACAATGTTATTCGCTGGGTATCTTCTCCCAATCCTCCTTACGGAGCCATCGGGCCAAGTTTTGTAAATCCAAAAACAGGTCAGATACTCGGCGCTGATATAACTGTTGAGTGGCGTTCAGGTAGCTCCAGCCCAATAGAAGCAGAATTGTTTGATGCCGCTTCTATCAATACAGATCTTCCTTCTATATTATTAAATCAGCAGGCAAATAATGCAACCAATTTTACCGGCATTAATAAATGGATGGCTTGCACAATTGGTAATGAATTAAAAGCACAGTTTACTTCGGGCCTTACAGTAATGGAAGCTACTGATGCTTCTGCAGCAGATATTGCAGAATTGCACAAGCAGTTTTTATACTATCTCATACTCCATGAAATGGGACATACCATGGGACTAAACCATAATATGAAAGCCAGCACAATGCTTTCGCCAACTGAAGTACACAACAAAGACATTACACATAAAGTAGGATTGCAGGGATCAGTAATGGATTACCCCGCAGTAAATGTTTCAGCAGACAGAAGCAAGCAGGGAGATTATTATACAACTAAAACAGGTCCTTATGACTGGTGGGCAATTGAGTTTGGTTATACTCCTTTTAGTGAAGCAGAAGAAAAAGAAGGTTTGAAAAAAATATTAAGCCGCAGTACCGATCCTGCACTTACGTTTGGCAACGATGCAGATGATATGCGTTCACCCGGTGGTGGTGGTATTGATCCCCGTGTGATGACAAATGATATGAGCAATGATATGATAGCTTATGCAGAAGAAAGAATTACACTGGTAAATACATTGATGGGTAAACTGAAAAACAAATACAGCAAACCCGGACGGACTTATGCAGAACTGAGAAGCCGCTATGGCAACCTGATGGGACAAAGAGGATCAATGGCACAATCAGTAAGCCGCTTTATTGGTGGAGTAATGGTGGACAGAAGTGTGGTGGGGCAGGATACAAAGTATAAACCTTTTACACCGGTAGCCGCTGCTTACCAGAAAAAAGCAATGGCCTTTTTGGCAAAAAATATTTTTGCTCCAAATGCATTTGATGCAGATGCACAACTGTTTCCTTATTTGCAAATGCAGCGTCGCGGTTTTGCTTTCTTTGGATTGCCTGAAGATATAAAACCACAAAATGCAATACTAAATCTGCAGGTTGGCATCTTTGCACATATACTCAGTTCAAATGTGCTCACCCGTTTGAATAGCAGTTCGCTGTACGGCAACACATACACGGGTGCTGATGTACTTTCAGATTTAACCAAGGCATGCTTCAGCGCTGATCTTAAAACCAATGTAAACCTGTACAGGCTGAATCTGCAAACTGAATTGGTAAAAGGGTTGGCGGCAATTGTATCTGCACCGGTAAGCTCTTATGATAATGCATCTAAAGCTGCGTTTTACAGTACACTTAAGAAGATAAAAGGAATATTGGCTACAGCTGTTTCTACAAATGAACAAAGCCGTGCTCACAGATCCAATCTTATTTTTATTATTGATAAAGCACTTGCCGTAAAATAATTTTTAATTTTTTCTTTGATAGCCCCTGGCGGTAAGCCGGGGGTTTTTTATTTAAAAAATTCTTTAATCACCATCAGCACGGCTGGCTTCTTATATTTGCCGTTCTAATTTTATACAATGGCATTTGGATTTTTTAAAAAAAGAGGAACAGAAGAAAAGGCGGAAATGTCTTTTGTTGATCATCTGGATGTATTGCGCAAGCATTTATTCCGAAGCGCTATTGCAATAGCCGCAGGCGCCATTGTCGTGGCTGTTAAATACAAATTTTTTACACAGGATATTTTAATGGGGCCAACACATAAAGAATTTCCTACTTATAAATTTTTGTGCAAAATGGGCCACTCCATCGGGCTGGGCGATAAAATGTGTATGGGCGAAATACCGGTGAAAATGCAGAACACTGTCATGAGCGGGCAGATATCTTTACTGTTTACCGTAATTTTTGTTGGCGGTTTAATTATTGCTTTTCCATTTGTGTTTCGTGAGTTTTGGAATTTTGTAAAACCGGCTTTAACAAAAAAAGAACTTGCAAAAACCAGGGGAGTCATTTTCTGGGTATCCCTGCTGTTTTTCCTGGGTGTTGCATTCGGGTATTTTTTCATTGCTCCATACACCGTCAATTTTTTTGCCAACTTTACTATTGATGATAATATTGAAAACCGGTGGACGATTACCAGTTATTTAGACACCATGATTCCATTAATATTAGGCACAGGGCTGGCATTTCAAATGCCGCTTGTTATTTTTTTCCTGGCAAAAATTGGTGTAGTTACCGGAAAGTTTTTAAAACAATACCGCCGCTATGCCATTGTGGTTATTCTTATTGTTGCCGCCATCATCACCCCGCCCGATGTGATAAGCCAGGTAATAGTTACGCTGCCACTGTGGTTGTTATATGAAATAAGCATTACCCTTGCCTCAAGAGTGGAGAAACAAAAAGCCAGGGAAGAAAAAGAAGAATGGAGTTAAAAAGTTGTTAGTTCAGAGTTTTGAGTTCAGTAACTTTGTAATGAGTCATCTGATTTACAATTTAATTTTTTTCAAATGTCAACTCCTTTCAATCTCAATAAACCTATCGCAGTAGGAAGTGATCATGCCGGATATGAATATAAAGAAGAGCTGATCTCTTTTCTTGAAGCGAAAGATCTTGCTTTTCATGATTACGGTACACACACAAAAGATTCTGTTGACTATCCGGATTTTGCACACCCGGTAGCCGAAGCAGTGGAAAAAGGTGAAGCCGCTTTTGGAATTTTACTATGTGGCAGTGGCAATGGTGTGTCCATCACAGCCAACAAACATAAAGGTGTACGTGCAGCTATTTGCTGGGGAGAGGAATTGGCCAAGCTTGCAAGAGAACATAATGATGCCAATATACTTTGCATCCCGTCCCGTTTTGTTCGTGAAGGTGATGCTGAAAAAATGGTACAGCTTTTTATGAATACTCCTTTTGAAGGTGGCCGCCATCAGCGCCGGGTAGAAAAAATTGCTGAGGGCCGCTGACAACCTTTCATCCTTTTACAAATTTTACAAATACAATCGGGCTTATATTTGAGCCTGCTTCAACTTTTTTTATTATGAAAAAAATAATGTCCGTCATCCTTTTGAGCCTTCCTCTATTAACAATAGCTCAAAAAAAGAATAAGGCTATGGATAAAATAAGCGGCTCCATCACTGCTGCCGATCTTAAAAAACATTTATATATCGTAGCAGGTGCAAATATGGAAGGCAGGAATACTCCATCTGCAGGTTTGGATAAAGCAGGAAATTATATTGAAGATCATTTCAAATCTATTGGTTTAAAACCCGGCAATGGCGACAGCTACCGCCAGTATTATCCACTCTACCGTGATTCTGTTATTGGCAGCAGTTTTAAAGTAAATGGAGAAAGTTTTGAAATAATGAAAGACTATTCTCCTGGCAATAACTATGCAGCAGAAATTCCTTTTTCTGAAATTGTTTTTGCAGGCTATGGAATAGTAGATGAAAAAAATGATGCGTATAAAGATTTGGATGTTCGGGGCAAAGCAGTAGTAATTCTTGATGGCGCCCCGGCAGATTATAAACCGGCACAAACAGGATTTCAAAATCCGGCAGGTACAAACCGCAAAATAACCGAAGCCACAAAAAAAGGAGCCGCGGCTATTTTTATCGTCACTAAAAATTTTCCAATAAGAAACAGGCCGGCACAATCACAATGGAGCCTGAATGGTTACAAAGCCACAGTGAATCCACATACATTTTATATATCTGAAAAAATAATTGTCACCATTATGGGCGAAGATGGCAAAGGGGTTTTTGATAAAATAAAAAACAACACCGTTTTTGCAAAAACATACAAAGCCAATATTGATCTTTCTTATCAGAAAACCACGCTTACTACTAATGCAAGTAATGTGTTGGGTTTAATAGAAGGCACAGATAAAAAAGATGAATATGTTTTAATAACGGCTCACTACGATCATATTGGCAAAAGAGATACTGTTATTTATTACGGCGCCGATGATGATGGCAGCGGCACGGTAAGCATACTGGAACTAGCCGAAGCATTTGCAAAAGCAAAAGCAGAAGGCAAAGGGCCGCGGCGCAGTATTTTATTTATGACCGTAAGTGGTGAAGAACACGGTTTGTGGGGTTCTGGTTATTATGCCAATCATCCCGTTTACCCGCTGAATAAAACAACGGTTGATCTTAATATTGATATGATTGGCCGTATTGGAAACGATTATATGAAGGACAAAGACTCAGTTAATTATTTATATATAATCGGCGACAATAAACTAAGCACAGATCTTACTCCAATAACAGAAGCTGCAAACAACGCTACTACCAAACTGAAACTTGACAGAAAATATAATGACCCCAATGATCCCAACAGGTTTTATTACCGCAGCGATCATTACAATTTTGCTGAAAAAGGTGTTCCGATAATTTTTTATTTTAATGGAGTTCATCCAGACTATCACCGGCCAACTGATACGCCTGATAAAATAAACTATACACTGATGGAAAAAAGAGCAAAACTTATTTTTTATACAGCCCTTGAAATGGCAAATCGTGATGAGATGCTGAAAAGGGATATTTCCATTGAAACACAACGTGCATTTTAGCCGGGTTATTTAATTATTAATTTATTCGCTTTTTTTAGCTTATTTCGCCTTGCACATTTTTGAAACGGTGGTGAATTTACTATCGTTTTACCGAACCACAACAACGCAATGAATAAAACAGATATTGATTACTCCGAAGTTTACCGCACTGAAGAATTGAAGCAACTGAATAAGCGGCTGAGAAAAACAAGAATTGTACTTTACATCTGTGCCATAGCAGTTTTATCCGGCGCATTTGTTTTCTGGATGATGCAATATTCATCATTTACCACCAAAAATTTTTTGTTGTACTTAATGCTTTCATTGGTACTTGCATTTTTAGGTTATATCAGTAATAAAAAACCTTATGTGGCATTGCTTACCGGGCTTGTTATTTGTATTGGCTTCTGGGCGGTGGAAGTGATACTGAATAAAACTGACGACCTGCTGATAGAAGGCTCCATCCAAAAACTATTTATTATTTCCTTACTTGCCTCTTGCATGCATACATCCAAAGAGGCTGAGCTAATAAGAAAGGAATTACATTTTTCCTGAAAAATATTTTATTTGTTCAAACACCGGCTTATTAAACAGCCGGTTTTTTTATTCCCCTTAAACTTTGCAGCAACTGCCCGGTCTATTTTACCGTTACTTATTTTACAATACCCAAAAACTCAATTATGAAAACTAAACAAGCAATTCAATCCGTACTATTTGGTACTGTATTTATGTTCGCCTTATCCGTTTTTAATGATGCTTCGGCCCAGGTTCGTAAAAGAATCATTCATCAGCGAATCGAAAACAGGTTTGATCGCAGAGAAGATGTAAGAGACAGACGTGAAGACGTCCTTGATCGCAGAGAAGATGTAAGAGACCGCCGGGAAGATGTTCGTGATGCAAGACATAATGGTGGCCGCAGAGACAGACGTGAAGACATCCGCGACAAACGTGAAGATGTTCGTGACAGACGTGAAGACGTAAGAGATCGCAGAGAGAACCGCAGGGACCGCAGACATTAATCCTTACCTTTCCTAATAAAAGAAAACGGCTCAATTTTTTGAGCCGTTAATTTTTTCACCAATATTAGGAATTGCAGTTCAAACCTCTTGCTTTGCCCTAACCATAGCCCATCAAAATACAACACTACATCCTTTTGCCCCTCTCAACATTTCGCAATGATAATAGTTTTTAAACCAGATATAGGCTGAAAAAAATTCCATATAAACACTGAGGATGCAGATTACTGACAAAAATAATTTTATGCCTTAGTAATGAAAAACATATACCACGAAAGTGGTATTGTTTGTTTGAAAAGAATTGCTCAATTTCATTTTTTCAAAATGGGTTTATGATATTTTCAAGAACCGTCAACCAAAAACTTACACTACTA
>JANOJO010000191.1:0-7946 GCA_031418795.1 Bacteroidota bacterium
ATTGGATGAAGGCTCATTGTTATTTATGCCGGTTACTTTACCTGATGTTTCCAATTCAGAAGCAAAAAGATTATTGCAGGTGCAGGATAAAATAATCAGTACTGTACCCGAAGTATCACATGTATTAGGTAAAGCAGGCAGGGCAAATACTGCAACGGATAATTCACCTATCAGCATGATTGAAACCATTATTCTGCTGAAACCAAAAAATGAATGGCGAAAAGACATGACTAAAGATGGTATCATTAATGAATTGAATTCAAAGTTGCAGATACCCGGTATAACAAACGGATGGACACAGCCCATCATTAATCGTATCAATATGCTTTCAACAGGTATTCGTACTGATGTTGGTTTAAAAGTGTACGGTCAAAACCTGGATACTATTTATGCGTTTGCACAAACGATAAAAAAACAATTAGAAGGAATTGATGGTGTAAAAGATTTGTATGTAGAACCCATAACCGGAGGCAAGTATATAGACATCATAATAAAGAGAGAAGAAATAGGAAGATATGGTTTGAGTGTAGATGATGTGAACCTTGTGATTGAAAGTGCATTGGGTGGTATGAAACTCACCACAACGATTGAAGGCCGTCAGCGTTTTTCTGTAAATGCAAGATATGGCCAGGATTTTCGAAACAATCTTGAAGCATTAAAAAGATTGCAAGTACAGACTATGAATTTTGGTCCTGTTCCACTGGAAGCGGTTGCAGATATAAAAATAAGCGATGGCCCGCCGATGATTAATTCTGAAAACGCCATGCTGCGGGGAACAGTATTATTTAATGTGCGGGAAAGAGATTTAGGCAGCACGGTAAAAGAAACTCAGCAGAAACTGAACCAGATGATAACCAAATTGCCCAAAGGGTATTTCCTGGAATGGAGCGGTCAATGGGAAAATCAGATAAGAGCTAACAGAACACTTAAAACAATAATGCCGATTGTAATACTTATCATTTTTATGGTACTCTATTTTACGTATCACTCTTTTAAAGAATCTCTTGTTACGATGATTACTGTTCCGTTTGCACTGATTGGAGGAGTATTCATGGTGTATTTCTATGGAGTGAATTTATCAGTGGCAGTAGCAGTAGGTTTCATTGCATTATTTGGTATGGCTATAGAAACAGCGATGCTGATGACAATATATCTCAATGAAGCCATGCAAAACATGGTTGCGAAACATGGCAACTCCAAAGCAACACTTACACCGGCAATCATCCGGCAATTTGTAATTGAAGGCGCTGCAAAAAGATTAAGGCCAAAACTCATGACGGTATCAGTTGGTTTGTTTGGCCTGATTCCCATTTTATGGGCAACCGGTGTGGGCAGCGATATTATGCGGCCAATTACTATTCCACTGATTGGTGGAACCATCACTTCCACTATTTATGTATTACTTATTACACCCGTAATTTTTGAAATGATAAAAGAAAGAGAATTAAAACGGAAAGGAAAAGTTGAATTAATAGATGTGAAGGAATAAATAAGAAACAGATGGATATAAAACTTACATCAACTATCACTTGCCCTGTTTGCGCCTTCAAAAAAGAGGAAGTAATGCCAACTGATGCCTGCCAGTATTTTTATACTTGTGAAAAGTGTAAAACAATTTTAAAGCCAAAGAAGGGAGATTGTTGTGTGTTTTGCTCTTACGGTTCTGTGCCATGTCCGCCCATTCAAAAAAATAAAAAATGTTGCACTTAAAATTTATACAATGAAGAAAATGATTTTCATACTTGCAATTTTTCTTCCCGTGAAATTTCTATCAGCCCAAACAATGTCGCTGGCATCTATCATTGACAGCATCACCGCATCGCACCCTGTCGTAAAAATGTACGAAAATGAAATCCGCTCCATGGATGAAGCAGCCAAAGGCGCAAGAAGCTGGATGCCGCCACAGTTTGGTATCGGACAGTTTATGACACCGTACGATGTAAGACTCTGGCACAGGGAAGGGGATATACCGGGTATGGGCTCAGTGATGGTTTCAGGTGAGCAGATGATTTCTAATAAAAGAAAACTGGATGCCGACGAACGATATATGAAAGCCATGTCATCGGTAGAAAAAGAAAAAAAGAATGCAACACTGAATGAGCTGATTAATGATGCCAAACAGTTTTATTACGAATGGATAATTCTCAGGAAAAAATTAGTTGTACTCTCAGAAAATGAAAAGATACTGGACTTCATGATAAAGAATGCAGAGATAAGATATAAGAATGGGTTAGAAAAAATCAGCGCTTATTACAAAGCAAAAGCTGCATTGGGCGATGTAAAAAATATGCAGTTAATGTTTGAAAACGATATCCGGGAAAAACGTATCCGCATGAATGCACTGATGGGCAGGAATGCAATGACTGATTTTGATATTGATACATCTTACCTGTTACAGGATTATTCATCTGTTGTTTTTGACAGCACACTTTTTTACAATAGCCGCAGCGATTTAAAATCATTGGACCAGGAGATTAATCTTACAAGATTGAAGCAGGAAACGGAAAGACAAAGCCTGAAACCCCAGTATGGTATCCGCTTTGATAATATGATTGGATTCGGCGGCCAGCCTGTGCAATACACTATCATGGGTATGGTGAGGGTACCAATGGCAAAATGGTCATCCAAAATGAATAAAGCAAATATTGAAAGCCTGAAATGGAAAGCTAATACCATTCAATCCCAAAAAGAAATGCTGGTAAATGAATACAGCGGTATGGCTTACGGGATGCGGAATGAAATGGAACTAAAGAAAAAACAGTTGAAACTCTATGAAGAAAATATAATTCCGGCATTGAAGAACAACTATAAAACAATGCAGTTGGGATATGAGCAGAACACTGAAGAACTCTTTATGCTCTATGATGCCTGGGAAAGATTAAACATGAAGCAACTGGAATACATTGAACTGCTGAACCAGGCATTGGGGTTGCAGGTAACTATCGAACGTATTATTGAAAAAAAGTAATAACCAGGCAATATGAAAAGAAGTGAGTTTATAAAAATATCCGGACTTGGTGCAGGTGGCGTTTTAGCTGCAGGTTCTTTAGGAGCTTTTCTTGCCGGTTGCAATAAAGACCATCATATAGGTTTAATGACAGAACCTGTACCGGTAACGGAAGGTGATTTTTCAAGACTACTTTCTTTTCCGGCTCAGGCAGGCGCTAACTATACACTGACTGCACAGGCAACAACAGCTAATCTTAAAGGAACAATTATTCCCGTATTGGGTTATCAGCCCAACAGTTTGTTAGGACCTTCTTTCAGAATTAATAAAGGCGATGCTGTAAATATTTTATTGCAGAATAATTTATCAGAACATACCAATATTCACTGGCATGGTTTAAAAGTTCCGGCGTTGATGGATGGGCATCCCGACCAGTTAGCCAGTGCAGGTGGTTCTTTCCGTTACCAGTTCACCGTAAATCAAAGAGCAGGTTTAAGCTGGTATCATCCGCATCCGCATGAAATGACTGGTAAACAGGTTTTCCAGGGACTTGCAGGAATGTTTATTATTAATGATGCTGAAGAAGCAGCGCTCAATCTACCTGCTGGTCAGTTTGAATTACCATTGGTAATACAAGATAAACGCATCACTTCATCCGGTATTACTTACAATCCTTCCATGGAAGAAGTGATGGCAGGCTTTATGGGTGAATCGGTTATTGTGAACGGTGTTTATTCACCTTACACAGAAGTAGCTACAAGATATTATCGCCTTCGCATTCTTAATGGTTCCAATGCAAGGGCTTATAACCTTGCGTTGAGTAACAATGCAGATATGATAATTATCGGCAATGATGGGGGCTTATTAAAAAATCCTGTTACTGTAAAAGAAATTTTATTTGCTCCCGGGGAAAGATTGGATGTACTTGTAAACTTTAGCGGTTCAGTAATCGGTACGGAAATATATTTACTAAGCAAAGAATTTGGTAACGGTGGTAATGCACAGGGCAAGCAGGGTTTTAAAATCATGAAATTTAAAGTAGCCATTTCATCTGCAGTTACAATTACCGTTCCTGCAAACCTTTCTGCCATTACAACTATGCCGGCTTCAACAGCAGTTAAGACAAGAACATTTGAAATCTCCAATGCAATGGAGCATCACGGAGTGCCGATGAATGATGGAATGCAGATGCGCCACCGCATCAATGGAAAATTATTTGATAGCAGCCGGATTGATGAAGTGATAGCAGCCAATACAAATGAAATATGGGTATTTGATAACAATAATGGAGATGAACCGCATCCCATGCACCTGCATGGTGTTTTCTTCCAGCCATTGCAACGCAGTGGGGGAAGAGGCAACCTGATTGCATCAGAGAATGGATGGAAGGACACCGTATTGGTAATGCCCGGTGAAACTGTTAAAGTGCTGGTGCCTTTTGAAATCAATACCGGAAAATTTGTTTTCCATTGTCATAACCTGGAGCATGAAGATGATGGCATGATGTTACAATATCAATTGAGTTAAGCAAAAATATTATGAAGCGAATTTATTTTATAGCAGCTTTGATTGTGATGATTGTTACAGCTTGTAACAATAACAAAGATTCACATGCAGCACACAAAGTAGAAGCGGCAAAGGATGTGTACACCTGCCCCATGCATCCTGAAATCATCCGGGACAAACCGGGCCAGTGTCCCATTTGCGGAATGGATTTAGTAAAGAAAGAAACAGGCGGTAAAAAATCAGATGAGGCAGAACTGGAAGCATTGTTGAAACCAACAAATGAATTTGTTATTTCCTCAATTCCTGTTACCACCATGCAGAAAAGGGAAGAACAAATAGAGATTGAAGCATTGGGAAATATTGCTTATGATACAAGACAGGCAGGAACCATTTCATCAAGAGTAGCAGGAAGAATTGAAAAACTATTTGTCCGTTACCGCTATCAGAAAATAAGTAAGGGCCAGCATATACTGGATATATATAGTCCTGAATTGATGACAGCACAGCAAAATCTTTTATTCCTTCTTAAGAATGATGCAGAAAACATAACATTCATCCAGTCAGCTAAAGAAAAATTATTGTTATTGGGCATGAGCAATGAACAGTTGCAACAGGTTATCAAATCAGGAATGCCTTCTTTAACTATAGCTGTGTATAGCAATTACAGCGGTCATATTCATGAAGCGGTAAACGGAGGCAACATGAATTCTGAACCCGGAACGATGAAAGATATTTCACTTATTACGGAAGAGCTTTCCTTAAAAGAGGGAATGTATTTACAAAAAGGACAGTCCATTTTCACAGTGTACAATCCGGACCGTGCCTGGGCTATACTGAATATTTATGCAGAGAACCAGGCACTCGTAAAAACAGGCAACAGTGTAAGAATAATTCCTGAAACTGCACCGGGAAAAGATTTCAGGGCTTCCATTGATTTTATTGAACCCTTCTACCGGAAAGAAAATAAAACACTGTCAGTAAGAGTTTATTTTAATAACAGTGTTTTAAAAATTCCCATTGGCAGCCAGGTGAGAGCAACAATATTCGGTAATACAAAGGATGCGTATTGGTTACCCAAAGAGGCAGTTGTGTCCTTAGGATTGGATAAAGTGGTTTTTCAAAAAACAGGAGATGGTTTTAAAGCACTTAAAATAAATACCGGAATCACCCATAAGAATCATATTCAAATATTGAGGGGCATTAATTCAACAGATTCGGTGGCAGCAAATGCACAGTATTTAATGGACAGTGAAAGTTTTATCAAAGTAAAAAACTAAAGGATGAAAGAAAATATTTATGAACCAGGCTTTAGTACTACTATTATACATCCGTTGCGTCGCACTCTTGTACTTTCTGTTCTCTATTCAGCAATAGCGGTAGCTTTCCTTTTTTTTATTACATCCTGCAAAAACAAAAAAGAAATTTCAAAAGACACGGACACCTATTATACATGCTCAATGGACCCGCAGGTAGTAGAATATAAACCGGGCAAATGTCCAATCTGTAAAATGGATTTAACACCGGTTAAGAAAAGCAATGGAGAAAATAAAGATGAAATAAAATTAAGTGAGCAGCAAATCCAGTTAGGTAATATTTCTACTGATACTATTCGGAATGGAATTATTGGTGACCAGTTGGTGTTAACTGCTACATTAAATTTCGACCAGATGAAAGCATCCTCTGTCAGTTCAAGAATAATGGGCAGGGTAGAAAAATTATATTTCAAAAACCTGGGCGATTACTTAAAGAAAGGTTCACCTCTTTATGATTTATACAGCGAAGAATTGAACAATGCAAAACAGGAATACCTGCTGGTTTTAGATAAAAAGAAAGTATTCGCTACAGAAACAATCATTGACTTTGACCAGCTTTTGCAAAGTGCGGAAAACAAATTGTTATTATGGGGCATGACTCAGGGCCAGATACAGGAACTGGCTAAAAATAAAAAAGCAACACCCACCACTACTTTTTACAGCACAGCTTCGGGTTATATAACAACTTTAGATATTCGTGAGGGCGATTATGTCATGGAAGGCGGCACCATTGTTAAGCTGGCTGATTTATCCAGTCTTTGGGCTGAAGCGCAGGTATATACTTCACAATTGGCAGAGATAGAAAGGAGCAGTATTGCCTTTGTACAGCTTCCGGATTTTGATGGTAAAGAGATTAAAGGAAGAATAGAATTTGTAAATCCTGAAATCAATCCTGATACAAGAATCAACCTTATTCGTGTATCTATTCCCAATACAGGTAACAAGTTAAAACCAGGCATGCCAGCTTATGTAATATTAAAAAGTCCGCAACGGAAAACATTAACATTGCCGATTGATGCAGTCATACGTGATGGAAAAGGAGCAACAGTATGGATACAAACAACTCACAATACATTTAAAAGTGTGATGGTACAAACCGGGTTGGAAAGTGATGACAGGATAGAAATAAAATCAGGTTTGAGTGCGGGGGATATTGTTGTCATTACAGGAGCATATCTATTACATAGTGAATATGTATTTAAAAAAGGAGCCGACCCAATGTCGGGGCATAATCATTAATTAATTATTAAAACAACAATATGAATACAATTTTTAAATCATTATTATCTGCGATTGTCTTTTTTATTTCATTAAATATAGCTGCTCAGAAGACAGAAGAAGTGTGTTACAACCCGAATCTTGTAAAAGACACGACGAAGAAAAGTATCAAGTCAATGGCCTTTGCTGTAATCAACGGCGACAGCATAAAAATAAATTATCATTCTCCCGGCGTTCGTAAAAGAATAATTTGGGGTGGTCTTGTTCCCTTTGATGAAGTGTGGGTAACAGGTGCACATGATGCCACAACATTAGAAATACCCAAAGCAATTTTAATAAACGGTACGAAAATACCGGCAGGCAAGTACGCCTTCTTTACCATACCCGGCAAAAAGGAATGGACGTTGATTATTAATAAAAACTGGAAGCAGCACCTGGCATCGGAGTATGATGAAAAGGATGATGTGATAAGAGTAAAAGTAAAGCCAAAGAAAGTAAATCATACAGAGCGGTTGCAATATTTTATAGAAACCAGTAAAGGCAATAATGGAAAGATTGCAGTGGCATGGGAAAAAGTACGGGTTGAGTTTCCTTTTACCATCAATAACTAAAAGGTAAGTACACCAATAACAACAAAAATTTCCTTGCCCAATTCATTCTGGAATTGTGATGGATGGGCAGGGAAAATAGCTCAGAATCTGGAATGATTTTAATTCCTCTGAAATTAAGAATAGAAAAAACCACTTCTTTCCACAGGATTCTCCTGTAGTTTTACATGTGTGAATAATGTAACTTATTACAAAAGTTATGTAATAGCTAAAATATTTTAGCTGCTCACCTTTGCAAAGTGAAATTCATTCACTTTTAAATCAAAAAAAATCATGAAATCATTACAAAAACTCAGCTTGCTGATTGCATTAATTACATTATTTGCATCCTGTCAATCCGGTGCAGATGTAAAT
>JANOJO010000192.1:0-1596 GCA_031418795.1 Bacteroidota bacterium
TCTTTTAAACACAGCAACCGCATCAGCTGGATAAATATTGATGGCCTTCGTAAATCGGATGTGGACGCAGTGTGTGAACATTATGAAGTACACCCGCTATTGATTGAAGATATACTCAGCATGAACCAGCGGCCAAAAATGGACGAGGTGGAGGGTGTCTTTTTTTGCCTGTTGAACATGCTTTATTTTAATGAACAAAAAAATTCTGTTGAAACCGAGCAGATAAGTATTGTGCTGGGAAAAGATTTTGTAATCAGCTTCCAGGAAGATGCAAACCGCGATGTTTTTAATCCGCTGCGCAATAAAATAAGGATAGCAAAAAGTCAGATACGTCAGCGTACAGGTGATTATCTGTTGTATGTTATGCTCGATTTAATCGTTGATAATTATTTCATCGTAATGGAAAAGTTGGGTGAGCAGATCGAAGTCGTGGAAGAAGATATTATCCGGCGCAGCAATAAGCGCAGTCTTGCAACAGTAAATCAACTCCGCAAGGAATTAATTGTTTTAAAAAGAAATATTACTCCGGTTCGTGATCTTATCAGCAGTATTATACGCAGCGAAAGTGAATTGCTGGATGATCGTACTACCAAATATTTTAAAGACGTTTATGATCATATTAACCAGGCACACGACCTGAGTGAAAACTACCGAGATGTAATGGTGAGCTTGCAGGATCTTTATATCAATAATGTAACCTGAAGATGAATGAGGTAATGAAGGTGATGGCAATCGTTACCTGCGTAATGGCGCCTGCCACTGTAATCGGTGGTATATTCGGAATGAACTTTCACACCAATGTTCCTTTCTTTGGTCAGCAGTGGGGATTTTATACGGTAGTGGGTATCATGCTTATTATACCCGTAATCATGCTATGGATTTTTAGAAAAAGGGGTTGGTTTTAATTCCTTCCTCATTTTAAACCCTTTCACTATCTGGATTTTTATCTGGTGAAATCATTTTTCTTTTCATAAAATTTTCTGCTATGTTTGACTTTATAGGAAAACAATTTGAAAAAATTTTTGAGTTGTTTGAAAAAGAAGAAACTTCTTCAAAAAACGAAACGCTGAACCGCTTTTTGTTATCGCCGCTTTTATTGTAGTTTGGAAAGGAACATTTTTTTATACGAATATCCCTTTCCTGCGAACATATACAGTACTACTAATTTGGTGGTGCGTACCGGGGTGGGTCGGCTTTTCTAAATGATTTTGTAAAAAATCTTTTTAAGTAGGTGCTTACTTTTTTTTATATACCGGAACCGTGCTGCAGGGTTCGCCATACATAATGCTTTTTACTACGGGGCGTAGTAGTTTTGTTATTTCGGTATAAGCAAACTCGCCGATGGGTATTTCACCACAACCTTTTATTACAATTTTTTTTCCTTCAAATTCACTTACATTAATAGCCGAAAGGTTTTTTAAAAATAAACTGCGGTGCAATTCTTTTTCGTCGCCCATGATAAAATCTTTTGCTGTATCTGTAAGATGAGAGGCCACCAGCATATAAGCCCAAACAGGAATAACGGCGTCGGCAGTACAGGTTACTGCAACAAATTTATTTTTATATTTTTCCCAGTCAAGTGTTTTTAATGCCTCA
>JANOJO010000193.1:0-1871 GCA_031418795.1 Bacteroidota bacterium
GATTTAAAAATTTTCAGCGCTTTAGTGCTTGTTTACTTTTTCAATCTTGTCTTGCTTGCTTTACTAGTTTCAGGTTTTTGGTTCCATTATTTATGGTTGGGTTTTGCTGTTATTGTACTTGCAAAAACAATCATTGAACTTTTTTTTATTTATCCTGTTGCTAAATTTTTTAATGCGACCGGATTATTAAAATGGTTTTTATTGTTTCAACCCGTACATATTATTTATACAGTTATTGCCGGTTGGCTGGGTCGCTTCGGAAGTTTTGAATGGAAAGGCCGGAGAGTAAAATAATCCTTATGGTTTTCTGGAATAACGGTAAGTACCCGTCCAGGTATTGGTGGCTTTTGTTTTTGAAGTAACAGTAACCGTTGTTATACATACCACACTGACTGGTGTACCTATAATTGAAAAATTGCTGGTTGCGCTGCTTGTACTTGTAACGGGTGATGTAAAAAAGACTACAGAGTTGTCCTCTCTTTTTGCAGTCACGCTAATAGTAACTCCCTGCGGAGGCATGGTTGAAGTGATGGTAACTACAAGCGGAAAATCTAATTGCGGTGCAGGCGCCTGAGTGGAATTTTCCGGCGGAGTTAATGTAACGACTAAATTAGCCTCTGATGGTGCAGGCGGTTTTGTTTTGCTGCCACATCTTGCTGTTATTATAATTGCAGAAGCCAAAATAAAATATACCAATATTTTTCTCATATTCTTTTATTTGAACGAAAATCTAAGATAAGATTATTTCCATAACCATAAAAAATCAGGAAATAGCTCAGCTTATCTTCACAGTTCTGTTAAAGCTTTCATCCAGTGAAATAAATGTTTCCGTTCTTTCAATTCCTTTTATTTTTTGCAACTGGTCGTGCAGGACAAATTTTAATTCGCCAATATCTCTGCAGGCAATTTCTGCAAACATGCTGTAGTTTCCTGTTGTATAATTCAAGCGTACTATCTCCGGTATTTTATGCAGCTCCCTTGCAACAGAATCGTACAAAGAACTTTCTTTCAGATAAATTCCTATGAATGCTATCACATCATAACCGAGTTGTTTCAAATCCACACTGTATGAAATTCCTTTTACAATGCCTGCTTCCTGCAGTTTTTTTATCCGCACATGAATAGTACCTGCTGATACAAAAAGTTTTTTACCCAACTCAGCATAAGATATGTCGGCATCATTCATCATGTAGTGAATGATCTGCCGGTCCAATTTGTCAAGATTTAATTTTAAGGCCATTTGAATAACAGATTTTTGAATAATTTCAACCAGTAGCAATATTATTGAATATTATCTAAAGTTTTAAAATAGATATTGAATTTTTTGGAAAGAAACCGGGAGTAGCCTTACTTTTGTCTTATCAAGCCTGCCTGCCGGCAGGCAAGTTCTTAAACACGGATTAAAGGATTAGATTAAAGAAAGGATTTCACAGATTATATCCGTGAAATTCATGCAATCAGTATAATCCGTGATTCATACTGTGGGGTGATGAAATTGCGAAAGCTTGGCAGACATGCCCTCTCGTCTCGGGGGTGGAGAAAACAGGATAAACGAAAAGTAGAGCCGACGTCTTTCCGATGAAAATCGGGATTCAGCCGACCAGGGTTGACCACTAATCTTTGCTTTTTGGCTAACTGCTCCGTGGAGGTTCGATCCCTCCCCCTACAGCACAATTATTCTCATGCGATTGTTTTGCCTTTCCGTTTTTACGGAAAGGCTTTTTTATTTTAAGTAATGAAATCTTTAGCAGATATCCTCTCGTCTCGGGGGTGGAGAAAACAGGACAAACGAAAAGTAGAGCCGACGTCTTTCCGATGAATATCGGGATTCAGCCGACCGGGGTTGACCACTAATCTTTGCTTTTTAGCTA
>JANOJO010000194.1:0-10946 GCA_031418795.1 Bacteroidota bacterium
TCCGCGGAAAGCAGAACATTGCCCAATATAATCGGAACGCATGGTGCAAACTACATACACCGGAATATTTCTCTTGATGGCAATACGGGCTGTTTCCAAAACCAGGTTCACCACAATCTGCGAATCCTGTGAAGGAGCTTCATTATAAAAATTCTCCGGGTTAGTAAAAAATTCTTCAAACTGATCAACAATGATCATCAGGTTGGCAGCCTTTCTTTTTCTATCTTTCTTTTGCAGTTCCTCCAGTTTCTGCCATTGTTCATCTGCTTCATCTATATAAAATTCAGAATTAGTGTAAAGATCAATCAAAGAAGAATAACCCCGTCTTAGTTCTGTTTCTATAGTTGATGGCTTTGTGTTAAAAGTTTCTGCCAAAGCATCTGCCATATTATGAACCGGGCTGCGTTCCGGACGAAAATCAGCGACCGCCCAATTGGTGTATTTCGCTTTAAAAAATCCGGCCCTTGCATTAGGAATAAGACCAGCATAAATCAACGATGATTTTCCTTCACCCGAAGCGCCGGTTACCATCATAAATTTATTTTGCTCCAAAAGAGAAGTGATCTGATCCACCTGCAGATCACGGCCTTTAAAATAAAGACTTTCCTCTTCGGTAAATGACCGTAGGCCGGTATAGGGACATATAGTTTGCTGATCAATCATCTATTCATTTTCATTTACGTAAGGAAGAAATCTCCTGGAAAAGATGAGTTCGTTGTCTTTGAATTTTATCCATTCTTTTTTTTTGGTTTGCGCCAAATTGAATCCTTCAATTGTACTCCTGAAAAAAGCAGCTTTGTCTCCGTCTGAAATGAGAAGCGGAGCTTGTTGTTGTGCTTTATGCAGATTTCCCTGAAAAGCATATGCCCTGCTAAACCTCGTTATAGCTGCAAACTTATTATTGGAATTTTTTATAATCCGGTATGCTTCTGCAGAATTTTTTTCGGGATTCATATACATCAAAGCCATTGCCACCTGGTGACGGTTCGGTTGAAATGCAGCCGGATTGTCAAGCCGGTTCATTTCAATTCGGGCAGAATCAAGCAGGCGACGGGCTGATTCAGGTTGCTGATCTTTTATTGATACCAGCTGACTGGCATAAGCATAAAGTGAAGAACGGTTAACTTCTTTTTTAAATACATTGAGTAAACTATAAGCCAGATCAAATTTATTGTTTACTGTTAAACTGGCAATTGCCTTCCCTACCAACTCAAAAGAATAAGTGTTGACAAAATCGAAATTTTTATATTGGAACGAGTTAAGGAGTTTATCCGGTTGTATCCGCTGAAGGTAAGCAATACCCTTACTTGTATCATTTTTAGCAAAAGCAAACTCGCCAAGATGAAGATAAAGTATATTCAGATCGGTAACCAGGTTTGCTTTACTCTCTTCTAATTTGGCAGCCAGCCGGTCCATCAACATACCCGGTATCTGATCAGTCTGAAAAACATCCCGGGAACTCATGAGAATCTGGTAATCGAGTAGCCAGAGTTCAAAGTATTTAAAGTAATCAGCCTTATCATAAATTAAATTAAATAAATCATGATCCAGTATATATCCTATAAAAGCAGATGAATAATAAAATTGAAATACTGACCGGGGTTCAAAAGGGTGAAATGGTACTCTGTAATCCGGATACAGGAAAAGAAACCGCCGGGGCATAGTGATCATGTCAGATGCTGATGTACCAACAATTGTGAGAGACTGGTTCAGATATTCATCGGACACCTGTTGATAATACTGAATAGCATCTTTGAAAAGCTGTTCTGGCTTTGATTCACCACCACCCCTCATCTCCTTCCGGAAGGCAAAAAAATTGCCCTCGTTTTTATTAATAACCGCAAGATTAAAGTTGCGTTCTTCAGCATTTTTTATTTTTAAAATCTCTTCCTTCAGTTTTGCAAAAAAGAAAGAAAGTATGCTATCGCCAGCAAACTCTAAATTTTGATTAGAAAATATCTGGCCCCCGGCTCCCGAATAAAAATTGGTATTTGAGGAATTAATCACTGACCATGATACTAACCTGTTGTAAAATTCTGTTGCCGGTATATTTTTCCTGTTACAATATCCCTGCACAAATTCACCGAGTTTATCTGTGTTTTCATAGATATAAAAAACTACAGCGATTTGGGAAGCATTTTCTATGTGAGTGGCATAATCGTTTTGATAATATCCGGCCTGGTATTGAAATAACGAGTCTATACATTGCAACAGCTTCTCAGTATTGGCTGAAGCTGCATATAAATAAGCAAGATCCTGGTAAAGCCCGTTAAACCGCGGACCATAATTCTGGCTTCCCCGGACTAATAACTTATCCCGCTGGTAATTTTTTTCAACCCAGGGAGTTCTTGAATCATTTTCAAATGGAGAAAGAATTTTTAAAAACACTCCAATCTCTTCCGGAGAAAATACTTTATGATTAATGCCATTATCCAGCGCCAGGCTTAAGTTTTGTATATCGGAAAAATCTTGCGGCTGTTCTTTAAAAATATGCATCGCCCAGCGGGCAGAACGTTTTGCATTTCGTGTTACCAATGAATTCAGTGATTCATCCTTGTTGTAAAAATAAGCAAGCCCTGCAGTCACTGAAAAATCATGAATCAGTTTCAACCCTTCAGAAAGTTCACGGCTATTGTTGGTTATGGCAAGTTGCTCCAGCAAACTATCGGCGATAGTCAGGCTTTGTAAAATTTCATCTTTCGGCTCATACCGGCCCTGCATTACCAATTGTGTGGCAATACCGGTAGCTATTTTAATTTTTTGTTTGGGTTCTTTTATAGCATCAATTACTTCCGGTATGGTTACATTACCCAGGATGAGTTGTTCGGTGATTACAGGAATGGGAAACTCCGGGCTCAGTTTGGGTACATTGGCAAGTTCAAATGTTTTTTCTTTAATAGTCTTCATCACATAATCATTTTGCTTGCGGAAAAAATCCCTGATACCAAATGAACTCAGAATAACTATTGCAATAATGCCAAGTGCCGCTGCAATTCGTTTGGCGCCATAATGCATTATTGTTCTTGTTACCACATGTTTTTTTGCGCTTCGTTCCAGGAACTCCTTCGCATTGCTCAATACCTGTTTTGCATTTGAAAGTTTTTTATCCTGTTCAATTTCTTCCGGCAGGTAACGGGCAATCCAATGTGTATTGGGTTTAGCGTTCTGAAACCAGTTTTCAAAATAGGTAAGTGGTCCTATGGGCAATAAAAAATCTTTTGACTTACCGCTTTCTACCCATCGGTTAAGCTGCTGTTCAAAGTCAAGTGAAATAGTATAATTATCAAATTCTTCTTTGGCCCATTGCCCCAGGTACTCCCAGTTACGTATCAAACTTTCGTGGGTGATATCAAGAATATCATCCTCATTCAGACTTTGGCTTTCAGAATCATCCAAAATAAATGGACGAAGAAATGTATTACCCGGCTCCCGGAAAATATTTAATACATCGCCAACTTCTTTTGTTCCGAATTCCGGCCTGCCTATAATATTGGCAATTTCTTTTAGGGTCATCCGGTTTCGAACAGCACGGCTCTGGTCAATTTTTGTCAGACAAGTGAAAGTTGTTTTTATAATTGATTTTGCATCTTCATCCGAAATATTTTTTCCGGTTTTCTTTGCATAATACTCTTCAGCCTGTTCAAAGAGTTTGTTTGTATGCGTATCAAGAACATTTTGCAGGTTGGGTTTATGATAGCAGGCTTTGATCTCGGGAGCCAAGCCTTCAAACCATGTTTTAAATCTGTCAACCTGTTCATCAGGCAATTCATTTACCGGCATCCCGCCAACCATAGCATAATGGATCAAATCCATTTCTTCTTTTCCATTATCAGCAGCATGCCATACCTGGTTAAGGGCATGTTGCACGATGGGAAGCTGATCAACTCCTTCCGTTAGATCATGAATCAATCTTTCTGTTAACCGCCTTGTAATTCGGTTGCCACTTAAAACAGATGGCTCTTCAATTACCTGTTGCAACTGTGTACGGTTAAGACGGGGAACAAAAAACTGCGAGAACCCGATATACTCCGGTAGTCCACGAAAAGCGGCACACTGTCCTATATAATCTGACCGCATAGTGAATACAATATATATAGGCAGGTCTTCATCAAGTGCAATGCGGGCAGTTTCCAATAATAGGTTGAGCACAAGATTAGCATCACGGGAGGGTACGCCTTTATGATAATTTTCGGGATTGGTGAAGAACTCTTCAAACTGATCAACAAGAATTATAAGGTTAGCAGCTTGTCTTTTAAGAGCGGCTTTTCCTGCATCATCAGCGGACTGCCATGCCACTGAATTTGTATCTATATATCTTTTTGAATTTTTGTACAGATCTATTATTGCAGAGAAGCCATGGTTTAATTCAGACTGAACAGTATAAGTATTGGCAATATTCAGTTGCTTCGCTATTGATTTACATAAATTATGAAAAGGAGTTCGTTCCGGTCTGAAATCGGCTACACACCACTGTGTGTATTTTGATTTTAAAAAACCTGCTCTTGCATTGGGAACGATACCGGCATATATCAGGGAAGACTTTCCATCTCCGGAAGCTCCGGTGAGCATTAAGAATTTATTCTTCTGCAGTTGCTGAGTGGCCTGATCAATATCTTCCTCTCTCCCTTTAAAATAAAGCGATTCTTCTTCAGTAAAGGATCTCAATCCCGTATAAGGACAAATTTGATCTGCTTCGAACATGCTGGCGGCTTACTCTTTTTTAATTTAATTTACTGTACTCTTTTTTTACTTCCATGGGAATGGTTTCTTTAGGGACTATTGAAGATGTAACACGAGGCGCTTTAAAATTTCGGGCAAGATTACTTTGGGGATCGCTTTCACCAACCAGGAACATCGGTGTTGGAGAAGAAGCACCACCCACCTGTTTCCATATCTGTTTGATGAATGGAAGTGCCCAATCTGCTGCATATTTAAAATAGACTACGGCCAATTTACTTTTTGGAATCTGTTGTGATGACATCTCCCGGTAAGAATCTTCTCCTTCAGGAAGAATATTCAATGTCTCCACCGGAAACTCAAGGCTCAATTCATCCACTATTATCCTTGCTTCTACTTCATCCTGTTGATTGAATATAAAATAGATATCGGTGTCTTTGGAATCGTAAACAATAGCATCCTGTTTCATCATCACCACCCGCATATCATCCACCAGTTGCATGGGACCATGGCTATTGGAAAACACCATGTTCCTGGTAATATTGTTGCGGATATTTTTTATAAAATTCTGCTGAGATGGTTTTATAGAATTACCGGTATCAGGGGTAAGCCATACAAATAAATTAAAGTCGGATCCGGATGAAGCAATTTTATTTTTTGCTTCCATAAACTGGTGCTGTGGAAATGAAACTTCTTCATCAGATTCAAAACGCCTGCCAAATTCACCACTTAGCATATGAAGTGAGCAGACACATTTTTTTAACTCCTCTGAAGTTCTTTGTTTAAAAGTTTCATCATCGGCAGGACAGTCAACGGAAGGAAGAACATTGAATCCCGCTTTCTGAAGTATGATGGCCATCTCCTCACGACTTTCTTTCAGGTCATTGGATGTCCATGCCAGGTAAATATTGGGTCGCTGGCGGTCAATCACCTGAACTTTTATTGCAGATGATACAGAAGTTGAAATTACATTGGGTACGATCTGACGGGCAGTTGGCTGATAGGCATGTAACTCAGTCGTACTACCTTTTTGATCATGCTTTATTCCTGAAATAATATCTTTTATTGCATTAGCCAGTTTATTGATCTGGTTCCGGTACATGGACCTTTGTGAGCTGTCATGCTTATCATCGTCTGTTGGATGTAATGGACGGTTAACTCCCTGTTCCCGGTAAATAAAATCAATAGACCTTAAACCCCCTGATAGCTCAGACTCCAGTAATTTAACATCAGCGGTATCAATATCATGAATTTTAATTGGGATCACCCTTGAAGTAATATTCCCATTGGGCAATTTTATAGTACTGCCTAATTGATCTTTTTTTATTTCTTCCTTAAATATCATAAACTCATTTTTCCAAACCGGAGAAGATTCATCGCAATAAGTTTGAGAAATGACCGGAATAAAAATCAATGAATTTATTTTGGGAGAAGTAGATCCGTCTTCATTTTCGAATCCTACCCTTTTATCTTCAGGATTTTTATCAAAAAAGATTGTAAGCTTGTCTTTTAATGTAGCACTCAATTCCTGGTTGAGTTTTTCAACAAATTCTGTCACCCATCCGTCATAATTATTGTCGTGATACCTGTAACTTATATGCACATCATAATCAAATGACGGTAAGATTGAAGAATTAATAATTCTTTTACTTTTAATTTCATTTACTTCATTTCCCGCTGAAAATATTTTATAGACCTGAATAGGTTCTTTTACATTTTTAAGATTTTCTACTCTTAAAAATTCAGCCCTGATATCGTTTTTATTTGCCAGGTTCCGGTAAACAGATTCAGAAACATAAATACCAGCCGGAGGAGCCAATGCCTGCAACCGGGAAGCAATATTCACTGCATCGCCAAAAACATCGCCATTCTCAAAAACCACTTCGCCCTGATGAATACCGATACGTAATTCAAATGCTTTGGAATTAAAACATGTTTCCTGAATTTTAATGGCGGCATAAACTGCATTACTGGCGGCAGAAAAACTTGCCATCACACCATCGCCCAATTCTTTGATCCATTGTCCGCCAAATTCTTCAATGATGGGTTTTTGTATCTCCCTGTTTTTTCGAAGTAGTTCAAAAGCTTTTTGTTCGTCTTTACCCATCATTGCTGTATATCCAACAATATCTGTAAACATGATGGCTGCGAGTTGGCGGGTTTGTAACATTCAGGGAAATTAATAATAAATATTCAATTCACGGGAAAATTTATTAAACAAATACAAGTGAAAAATGAATGAAAATTCAAAAGCATCTCCCCATTGGCAATGATCAAAAAAAGATTAAAGTGGAAAATCTTTTAGCTCTTACTTTCCGATACAGAAGATACAAGTTACTGATGTATCAACACTTTCAGAAGATTGGGCAACAAATAGCCAACATGATTGACTAAAGCAAGTGCAATTGCTGCACAAACAAGAGAAGAAAAGCCAGGTGTCTGATGATATCTTAATCATTAAAGTTTAACAAACCCCGAAGTCATGTGCGTTATTATTTTTCGGAAGCATTTATTTGCTGTATAAACCTGGATAAATTTTGTTCATTATCCTCATACAGCATCAATTCTTTTTTAGAAGAATACAGGAAAAGGGAAGGATATTTCCTGGGTCTGAATTTTTGGATGAATTCATTCCGGGTATCTTGTAATATCACAACATTTTTTTTGTCCTTTAACCTGATACCATATTTATTCATAAACGGCTTTATTTTTTCAGAGCTATCAAGTGTAATTAAATAAATGGCTGTTTTATTAAACTGGCTGTAATGCTGGCTGATATATTGGATTGTTCGCTGACAATGGTCGCATTCGGTATCAAAAAAAACAAATAACAAAAATTTACCTGGCTCAATGTTATTGTTAGAGAAAGTACTTTTATCAAGTTTTTTGAAAGTAAATGAGGGTACTATTTTTGCAGGTACCTGTGCAGAAACATTTATTGTAACAAATAAGATTAATAAAACTATTTTATATATACGCTTCATAAATCGTCACTTATTTTTAATAACTATATTACCGGCCACTTTTCAAATTTATATACTCCATATTTTTAATTGCCGCATTTTCGGTTGATTGAATATGAATTTGACTATAGGGTTTATTTGGAAAAAAAATTGCTGTCATCACAGTTAACCCATCATCAGCAAATAGTTCTACGGAGCTTACATCAATTAGTAATGAAATATTCAACTTGGTATTATCCGTAAAACGAGGTGCCACATGCCTGGCAGCAAATTCATTTTGAAAATCAGTTTTTCCTGATTTAGTCCGGTCAATAAAATACTGGTTTTGTTTTTTATCATAGCCAATTATTAATTCCTCTCCCTTGTCATTGGAAAATACCAAAGAAAAATCTTTTATCTCATCCATACTCAGATTAATACGGCAGGGGAATTTTACTTTGCCTATCCTTGCAGCCATATCAATGCTATTGGTAATTTTTACATTGGAAATTGTGATAGGCTTTGATTGAATTTTAGATAATTCCACTACTGGCTGAGAAACCAATAATATTTCATCCCCAACATGTTTTAGCTTTAAATCTCTTGGAAATGTCATTGCACTTCTCCAAGTTTCTGTGGGAACTTTATTTGCGTATATCCAGTTGCTCATCCAGCCTAAAAATATTTTTCGGTCTCCGGTATTTGACCAAGTAATACCGGCATAATTATCCGGACCATAATCAATCCAGCGGGTATCAGTATGAGATGACGTGAAAGTTTTTCCGTTAAAATCACCAATAAAATATTGCGTAGCCGACCCTTTATTGGGCCCTCCCGGGTTGATGCTGACAATAAGCACCCAAACTTTTTTACCATTATCATCCAATGTAAATAAATCAGGACATTCCCATACACCACCATGGGCGCCAACTGTTGCACCAAACTCACTTTCCTTTATCCAGCTTTTTAAATTGCTTGAAGAATAAAAAGTAATGCAGTCTTTTGTAGCCAATGTCATAATCCACTTTTTCTGTGGTTCGTACCACATTACTTTAGGGTCTCTAAAATCAACAATGCCGGGATTTTTTAAAACAGGGTTGCCTGTGTATTTTGTCCATGACTTACCATTATCATTGCTATAAGCAATACTTTGATTTTGAAAATCATTTCTTCCAGCTTTTCCGCCTTCTATACTATGATGTGTAAAAATAGCTACCAATGGCGCCTGTCCATTTTTACCAAAGCCTGAAGTATTATTTTTATCAACAACAGCACTGCCAGAAAAAATAGTTCCTAAGCTATCCGGGTAAATAGCAATGGGTTCTTGTTTCCATTTAATTAAGTCCCTGCTGGTAGCATGCCCCCAATGCATGGGGCCCCAAATAGAACTGTAAGGGTGATGCTGATAGAATAGATGATAAACACCTTTATTATATACCATTCCGTTTGGGTCGTTTGCCCAGTGTGCTTTGGGAGAAAAATGTATTTGCGAACGGTACGCTTCATCTTTATTTAAGTTTGACGATTGACCCGTTACCTCTGTAGAAACCAGCAGCATAATAAAACAATAAATTTTTATGTAAAGCATTTTCCTTTTCATACTTAGTTTAATTTATAAGCTATACAGTAAGTGAGAGAGCGTTTAAAAAAGGAGGAAGTATAAACCTCCTCCCTGTTAAAACCAAAACTACTGCTTGCTAATGCTTATGAGAAATTTTTGAATACATTTAATCAATAACCAGGATTTTGTTTATACAATCCGTTAGTAAAAGTTATTTCAGATTGTGGAATAGGCAGGTATTCATCTCTGCCTGCTGTAAATACGGCTGTTGATAAAAAAGTTCTTCTGGTTTTTTCAACAGCTATGTATGCATTTAAAGCTGGTGCTGCAATTCCCCATCTTACCAAATCGAAGAATCGGGAACCTTCTGTTGCAAATTCCAAGCGTCTTTCCCATTGCAAGGCCTGACGGGCATAGGCCTGTGTCCAACCTGCAGCAGAATATTGCTGGGTATTATAAATCGAAGCGAAAGTACCGTCTGATTTTCTGAGTTTGCCGGTACTTGTTGCTGCTCTTGCTCTTATTTGATTGATTAATGGTAAAGCAAGAGCCTGTTGACCCAATTCAATATATGCCTCTGCCAGCATCAACAAAACATCATCGTAGCGGATAATATCGTAATTTTTTGCTGTGCCCATAAATGGTCCGAGTTTGAAATAAGATGGACTGGTTGCCAATTGCTGATAACGCATACTGTGAAAATTACCATAGACACCCGGATCCCTAACCCAGCTATTACTAAAGGGTTTTGTATTATCATATTTATACGGATGCCCGTCAATACCTACGGTGTGATCCAAACGTACACCTACTGTTGCTGTAGTCAAATTTGCAATGCTGTTATTAAAAGTTGTAAAATTTGGCAACCCGCTTGCATCAGTAGTGTGAGCATTTACTAAATTTTGGCTGGGCGCATGAAAACCGCAGCAGCCATATTGTGGTGCACCGTGAGGATAATTCAATCCGTCTTCAAAACTCAACCTGCCCGCTGTTGTACCATCATTAATAGTAAACTGGATAGCAAATATAGATTCGGGACCATTTTCAGTTTCCGGTAAAAAATTATTGGCAATATCAGTGCTTAAAGAATACTTGTTGGATGAAATAACTGCCTGGGTTAAGGTTACTACTTCCTGTAATCTTGCAGTACTGATACCTGTTACCTGGTGGGTAGCACTTTGTGTATAGGCCTGATACAATCTTACTTTTGCTAAATACGCCTGGGCAGCATTTTTATTAGCCCTGCCAATTTCTGTTTGGGTGGCTGGCAAATTGTCAACAGCGTATTGAAAATCGGCAGCAATTTTATCCCATGATGCGTCATTGCTTAAATCATTACCAGTCTTAAGAATATCTTCATCGCCGGCATTTTCATCAAAAATGGGGATATTTTTATACAACCTTTTCATTGTAAAATAACTATGCCCTCTTAAAAACCGTAGCTCTGCCAGGCGTGACTTTCTGTTAGGGAATGTTGCATCAGAAAATAAACTAACAGCACGAAGAGCTACATTGGCCCTGCCAATAGATTTGAATAAATTTTTCCATGTGCGAAAAACAAATGCATCCATAGTTGGTGTTACCAGGTTGTAATGTTCCATGGCATCAATTTCGCCAACATCACCAGTACCCCCACCGCCTTTGTAAGCATCATCTGAACGAACACTACCATAAGCCCAATTACTATAGATAGGGCCAATCATATCACCATTACCAATAGCAGCATAAGCGGCAGTAACCAACCCGTCAACGGCAGTGGCCGATGT
>JANOJO010000195.1:0-14503 GCA_031418795.1 Bacteroidota bacterium
GCAAAAACTTTTCCATAAGGAATTTTAAAGAAGCCAATTTGTGTTGCATTCTTTTTGCGAAGCTTTAATAATGCAATACATACAATGCCATAAATCATTACCCGTGTAACTGCGCTGATAGATGCAGCCGAAAGAAAAGAATAGTTTAAAGAAATAATAATGGTGATGGACATAAACAAAAGCAATGACCAGGTAGGCGTTTTATATTTCGGATGAACAAAAGAAAAAATTTGTGGAAACTGTTTTTCTTCACTGAATGCAAATGGTAACCGGGAACCCACCAGCATGATAGCATTTAATGTACCTGTTACGGAGAACAATGCACCGAGTGCAATAATGGTGGAGCCCTGTTTTCCCATAAACAAACCCGCTGCTTCTGCCAGTGGTTTATCAGATGTGGCAAGTGTTGATAATGTACCAATACTCACAATTTGTATCAGCATATAAATTACGGCGATGATGAGTGCAGCCAGCAACAATGCAAACGGAAGATTCTTTGCAGGATTTTTTACTTCGCCGGAGTTTACTAATACCGATTCAAAACCACCGAAGGCAAATACAAGTAAGAGAACCGTAGAAGAGAAAGAAGAAAAATCAGGTGTGTGTTTTATTTCAAAATTACCCGGCTTTATAAAAAAGAAACCAACTGCAATGAACAGTAACAGCGGCAGCAACTTTGCAATGGTTAAAAAATTATTCACTCTTGTAGAATCTTTTACTCCGAGGTGATTGATAAATGCAAGTAAGGAAGTAAGCAAAACAATTGTAATGATGCGTGATGATGGCAGCGTAAACCAATCTGTAAAAACAGAAAGATAAGTGATGAGCAAATTGATCAGCGCAGCGTAAGTAATAAACCTGGTGAGCAATAAAAGCCACCCGGTAAGAAATGCGGGCAAAGGCCCGAAAGAAGAAAGTGCATAGAGATAAGGTCCACCGGTTTTATTGAACCGGCTGCTTACTTCTGCAAAACAAATAATAATAACAAAAACAGCAATGGCACAAACCAAAAATGCAGCGATACTGTACACACCAACTTCCTTAAATGTTTTTGAGGGCAAGCCAAAAATACCGGAGCCAATCACTCCATTGATAACGAGAAGGACCATTGCCCATTTACTGATGCTGCGGTTTAGCATTGGGAAAAGATAGGAAAAAAACTGTTTAGTTAATTTGTAGAAATTAGCCTGCTACTCTTTTTATCTCCGCCCCCAACTTTCTCAATCTTTCATCAATACACTGATATCCCCGGTCAATCTGTTCTATATTCTGAATCACACTTTTACCTTCTGCACTCAATGCAGCAATTAACAATGCAACACCGGCACGAATATCAGGGCTGCTCATGGTAATGCCACGAAGTTTTTGTTCACGTTCCAATCCAATCACTACGGCACGGTGCGGATCACATAATATAATTTGTGCACCCATGTCAATCAGTTTGTCAACAAAGAACAAACGGCTCTCAAACATTTTTTGATGAATGAGTACACTGCCTCTTGCCTGTATGGCAGTAACTAAAACAATACTTAAAAGATCAGGCGTAAAACCCGGCCAGGGATGATCGTAAATAGTAAGCACACCACCGTCAAGGTAACGATGCACTTCATAATTTTCCTGTTCGGGTATATGAATATCATCACCATTAAAATTCATTTTGATTCCCAACTGTTGAAATTTTTCAGGAATGATACCAAGATGATTGATGCCTGCATTTTTAATAGTGATATCACTTTGCGTCATAGCAGCAAGTCCGATGAAAGAACCTACTTCAATCATGTCAGGCAACAGGGCGTGATTGGTACCGGTTAAATAACTTACTCCTTCAATGGTTATCAGATTGCTGCCAATGCCACTGATCTTTGCTCCCATTTTATTAAGCATGTTGCACAGTTGCTGTATGTATGGTTCGCAGGCAGCATTATAAATTGCAGTTGTTCCTTTTGCCATGGCAGCCGCCATTATTATATTGGCTGTACCGGTTACAGATGGTTCATCAAGTAAAAGATTTGTTCCTTTCAGGTTGGCAGCATCCAGGTGAAAAAATCCATCCTTGTCATTGTAGGTAAATTTTGCGCCAAGTTTTTCAAATGCGATTATATGTGTGTCCAATCTTCTTCTTCCAATTTTATCGCCACCTGGTTTGGGTATAAATGCTTTTCTGAATCTTGAAAGCATTGGCCCGGCCAGCATTACCGATCCACGAAGCCTGCCACTTTTTTTTCTGAAAATTTCACTATGGAGGTAATCAATATTTACATCATCAGCCTGAAATGTGCAGGTATCTCTTTGTGGTCTTTCAATCTTTACATTCATCTCACCCAATAATTCAATCAACAGGGTTACATCCAGGATATCAGGAATATTGCTGATGGTCATTTTTTCCGGAGTAAGCAAAACAGCGCTGATGATTTGCAGTGCTTCATTTTTTGCTCCCTGCGGAGTTATTTCGCCTTTCAGTTTTTTGCCGCCCGTTACTTCAAATGAATGCATGGATGAGTTTAGATTTTATTCCCACCAATTTTTTGGGAGTGAATTTTTTTAAATACTATCACAAGTTAACAGAAAAGCTTTTTTTGAAAATAAAAAAGGCCAGCACACCTAAGTACCAACCTTAAACCATTAAACAATTTAACCATTAAACTTCTCTCAATATCTTTTCTTTTTAAAACCACCTCCGCCACCACCGCGGTTATCGTTTCTTCTTGGGCCACCACCACCACCGCCGCGTTGTTGATATTTTCCTCTTGGGTTTCCATAACTACCACGATCTCTGCTATCCTGTTGAGGCCGGTATGCTTTTACAAAAGGAGTGTTTGTAAATTCAAGCTGGCCTTCTGTAATATTGTTGAGTTCATTTTGAATAGCATCATCATGTACAAGATCTTTGTGCCATGTACTATAAGCAAGCTTCATATAATAGGCAACTGCATTGGCAAAGCCGAGGCGTTTATCAGGGTCTTGCTCTTTCAGCGCCTTATTGATAACCACTTCAATATTTTTTCCAAGATGTGCATATTTAGGATAGCGTTTTGGATAAGGTAAAGGTTCAGGCTTTCCTTTCAATGTTTCTCTTGTTGGTATAGGATAAGGTGATTTTACATCT
Organism: Bacteroidota bacterium; assembly: GCA_031418795.1. Lineage (GTDB taxonomy): Bacteria > Bacteroidota > Bacteroidia > Chitinophagales > Chitinophagaceae > VBAS01. Next base: position 3,107 of record JANOJO010000195.1, read on the forward strand.
AATTTAAAATCAGAAATAAAAAACAAATGATCCCAAAGCTTATGGCGAAAATCCTCCACATTTTTCAGATGGGGGTTAAGAAAACCCATCAATTCAATAACAGCATAAGCATTTGCCTGGCGCCTTTCAGGGTCTTCAATGCTAAGCAGGTGCTCAATCATTTTTTGTATATGGCGGCCGTACTCCCGCATCATCAGCTCGTTTCTGAAAGTATTATATTCCATTATTTACGATTAGTGAAGTAACAAATGTAGATAAAGAGTTCCAGAAGTTTAGCAGTTCAATAGTTTAATTGTTTTCTGCTCTTTTCTGAATCTACAATAAAAGATAAAAAGTAATAACAAAGATAACCGAACATGAGGTCTGTGAGTTGATGTCCTCCCCCTTCGGGGGAGGTCGGTGGGGGCTGGAAGTAAAAAGAAAGGGGCCCCGAACCAAGGCCCCTTTTACAAGCCACCATCCTCTTCCACCTAAGAGGTCGTTTAATGATCAGAAGTTGATTGACTGCGGTCAGCGATAATGTTACTTACTTACCCTGAAAATTTTCTTCGTTGTAACGTTGGTTTTTCATAGGTCAGCGCTTCATCTCCAATCCTGATCTGCTGTATAGTCTGTTTATATTAAGAGCTTTTAAATCTGGTTTTTGCTGCAAATAATAACAAATATGATACCAACAATGTTTTTATGATATTGATATACGGCTGAAAATTTTATAAAAAATTAGCCAGTGTTGGGAAGTTTATCATAAAACAGGTTTTGGTAAAACAGATATTACTCAACAAATCTATTAAGAACTCCTTTGCTGTACAATTGTAAAATTTCCTGATTTTTTATGAAAATACTCTTTTGCTTTCCGGGCAATTTTTCCTGCAATAAAATCATTTTTGAAATGGGTATTAACGTTACTGTTTATGTTTTTGCATTATTTACCTGTTACCATGCCGGGAGATGATTTTTTACTAATCCCTGTCAGGTAATTTCTTTATATAAGCCTGAAATTTTTCAGAGCATTTACGCAAAGACTAACTTTGCCGGTTATGATTATTGCTGTTGATGCCCAGGCATTGCCCGGGAAAAAAACAAAGGACAACCTGCCTGCTTTTTTACATACTGTCTGCTTGCTTGCTTTGCAAAAAAAAGAACATAGTTTTTTTATTATTTCAGAAAATGATTTACCACTTCTTCCTGCATTTTCATCAAATGTTGAAATTATTAGCAGGAACAATCCGGGCAAAACCGGATTATTTGCAAAACTGCTTCACCGCAAAAAGCTAATTGCCAACCTGAAAAAAATACAAGCAGGTACATTAATTTCTTTTGAAGCTGACAGATCAGTTCCCATTTCACAATTATTGGTGTTGTGTGAGAAGATGAAGCTAAAAGAAGGATCAGTAAAAAATGCTGCATTAATTATCGTGAATTCTGATTGGCAAAAAAAAGTACTCGAAAAAAAACATAAAGCAGTAGTTGGAAAAATTGAAGTAGTGCCGGTTGCTGTAAACGAATTTTACAATCCGGCAAATGAAGAGGAGAAAGAAAAAATTAAAACAGAATATTGCGGCGGGAGGGAATATTTTTTATGCACGGCAAAAAAATTTAACGATGATTTATTTACCGGCCTGCTGAAATCATTTTCACATTTCAAAAAAAGACAACAAAGCAATATGCGCCTGGTGATGCTGGCAAAACCCGGGAAAAAAATATTAAAAAGCCTTTCGACATATAAATACAGAAACGATATTTCTATAATAGAAAATATTAACACAGAAACAGAAACCCCGTTAATAAGTGCATCGTATGCCGTTATTATAACTGCGGGTGAAGGCCAGCCTGTTTTTAATACACTGAAAGCAATGCAATGCGGTGTGCCGGTAATTGCATTTACTAATTCAGCAGTAAAAGAAATTGCAGGAGATGCTGCTTTGTATGTGGAAGATGAATCAGAAAAAGCGATTGGAGAAAAAATGATCCGCCTTTATACCGATGAAGGATTAAGAAACCAATTAATAAAAAAGGGGAAAACAATTGCTTCCGGTTATACGCAACAAAAATCCGCTGACCACTTGTGGAATTGTATCTGCAAAGCAGTAAAATGATTTAGGCTATTTTTGCTCCTCTCCGAAGGAGTCACCAAAGGAGTCACTTGACTTTCGGACTGATTTTTTAAGAATACAAACAATGAACAAATCAACAATAACAATTGACGTGCATCTGAATGAAAACAAAGTACCGGAAAATATTACCTGGAATGCAACGGACACCACTATTCAAAATGCACAAAACGCAAAAGCCATGATGCTGGCGTTTTGGGATGGTGCAGAAAAAGCTGCACTGCGTATTGACCTCTGGACGAAAGATATGATGGTGGATGAAATGGGAGATTTTTTTTACCAGACATTTATGACCATGGCCGATACTTACGACAGGGCTACGCAGCATAAAGAAGTGGTGGAGGACATGAAAAAATTTGCGCAGGACTTTTATCATAAGTTCAGGGAAAAACAATTGAAAGAAAATAAAGTCTGAAGAAAGTCGGGAGTCGGGAGTCGGGAGTCAGGAGTCAGGAGTCAAGAGTCAAGAGTCGGGAGTCGTACTTTGTACTTAATTAGAATTTTTCAACGATAAAAAAACAAGTAAATGAGTTTGGAACAAAAAATAATGAACGATTTGAAAACCGCAATGCTGGCAAAAGATGCGATAGGATTGCGAAGCCTGCGTGCAATTAAAGCCGCAATTTTATTAGCAAAAACTTCTGAAGGTTCCGTTGGCGAATTGAAAGAAGAAGATGAAACTAAGCTACTGCAAAAATTAGTGAAGCAGCGGAAAGATTCATTAGAAATTTACCAGCAGCAAAACCGTAATGACCTGGCCCAAAAAGAGCAGGAAGAAATTGAAGTGATAGAAAAATTTTTACCAAAACAATTTTCTGCTGTCGAATTAAAACAGGAGATTGCAACAATCATTAATGAAACCGGTGCTACTTCTCCGGCTGATATGGGTAGGGTAATGGGTGCTGCTACAAAAAAACTGGCGGGTAAAGCGGATGGAAAAACAATTTCGACGTTGGTAAAAGAGTTACTCTCAAAAAAATAAAATTATATGATAATTGACATCATCATAGCTATTGCATTCATATTCGCAGTTATCAAGGGCTATCAGCAGGGGTTGATAGTAGCCTTATTTTCTGTGCTTGCATTTATTATTGGCCTTGCAGCTGCTATCAAACTTTCTGCAGTTGTTGCAGGCTATATTGGCAAAGCCGTAAAAGTTTCAGATCAATGGTTGCCGGTAATTTCTTTTGCTGTGGTTTTTTTAATAGTCGTGTTGCTCATTCGCCTGGGCGCAAAACTGATTGAGAAATCAGTAAAATTTGTCATGCTGGGATGGATAAACCGGCTTGGCGGAATTTTACTATTTACTGTTTTATACATTCTCATTTTCAGTGTACTAATTTTTTATGCGGAGCAAATGGGGTTGATAAAACCAGAAACTAAAAATGCTTCGGTTACATATTCTTATATACAACCCTGGGGGCCGAAAGTGATTGATGGGTTTGGGAAAATCATTCCCATATTCAAAGGAATGTTCAATGAACTGCAGGAGTTTTTTGGAAATGTATCAAGCCAGGTTCCTGCGGCTGATTAATTTTTGGTAATCTCCCGTTTAATTAGCCTTCAACTTTGCAGTAAATCAGTTATTTTAGCAAAAATTAATTGTGAGGGAAAAGACATGCCATACGAGGTAAAACAACAGGATAAATACAGGTTCATTGAAGAAGGCCAGGGCGAACCTTTGGTGCTGTTACACGGCCTGTTTGGTGCGTTGAGTAATTTTGAAGGGTTGATAGAATATTTCCGAAACCATAATAAGGTCATCGTTCCTGTACTCCCTTTATTTGAGTTGGATATACTTCATACCACAGTTGGTGGGTTAGCAAAATTTGTAAATAAATTTTTAGAAGCAAGAGATCTTAACAATGTTCATCTCTTTGGAAATTCGCTGGGTGGTCATGTAGCGTTAATCCATGTACTCAAGCATCCGGAAAAAATAAAATCGCTGATACTTGCCGGCAGTTCCGGTTTATTTGAAAATGGAATGGGTGACAGCTATCCCAAACGCGGCGACTATGAATACATAAAAACCAAAACGCAACTTACTTTTTACGATCCTAAAACGGCTTCAAAAGAATTAGTAGATGAGGTGTACAGCATTGTGAACAATCGTATTAAGGCAATAAAAATTATTTCACTTGCCAAGAGTGCCATCAGAAATAATTTGGGTGATGAACTCAATCAAATCAAACATCCTACGTTATTAGTATGGGGAAATAATGACAGCATTACTCCACCATTTGTAGGCAGGGAGTTTAATAAGCTAATGCCAAACAGCGAACTGCATTTTATAGATAAATGCGGGCATGCACCGATGATGGAAGTGCCTGATGAATTCAATATCGTATTGCATAAATTTTTGAAAAAACTGAATGAGCCTGCAACAGTTGCATGAGTGTTGCTGTCTCAACAGCAAAAGCCGCTATCCATGTTAATAAGAGAGTTAATATCTCATTCACTACCCGCACTTCATCTGCACGATAAAGTTTTTAATGCTTTGCAAATGATGAACGACTGCCATGTTTCTCACCTTGCGGTGGAAGAGGATGATAAATTTATTGGATTGGTAAGTGAAGAATCTCTGATGCAGGCGCCGGATGAAACAATGGAGATTCGTGAGCTAATTGAAAGTTTCCCTGTAATTTTTATAAATGAAAATGATCATTTTTTAAAAGCCCTTCAGGTGGCAGTGGAAAACCGGTTGAGCATTGTACCTGTGGTGGGAGAAAATAAAGAGCTGATAGGTGTGGTTGGTTATCGTGAATTGCTGAAACAGGCATCGGAGTTTATGAATATAAAAGAACCGGGCGGATTGATTGTACTTGAAATGGAAAGCAACAATTATTCCTTTAGCGAAATAAGCCGGCTGGTAGAAACAAACGATGCACAGATTAAACAGTTAAATTCATACACCGATCCGCAAACCGGCCTGATGCAGGTTACAATAAAACTTAATAAAACCGAAATAGCTGATATCGTCGCCACTTTTCAACGGTATGAGTATAATGTAAAATATTATTTTGGTGAGGAATTGTACGAAAACGAACTGCGCAGTAATTACGACAACCTGATGAACTACCTCAGGCTGTGACCCTGTTATTTTTATACCACACAGCCGTAAAAACTTATCTTTAACGATTAAATTATTCGCACTGCAATTATGATGATGCTGCCAGGGAAATATGTCTTGTTGTTTTTGCTGGCTGTTATTCCTGCCTCTGATATTTTTTCACAATTACAATTTTCAGACTCATTAGGTACCGTTGATGAAAAAATCTCCATTCAGTCAAAATCAGAAAACAAACCTTTTATTGTAAGAAAAATTTATATCACCGGAAACAGGAAAACAAAAGAACCGGTTATCCTCCGGGAAATACCGTTTAAGTCAGGCGATGAATACCTGATTTCAGATTTGGTAAAAAAATTTGAAATTGCCCGCCGCCAGCTTATGAACACATTGCTCTTTCATGAAGTGGTGGTGTCGCTGAAAAGTTTTGAACTGTACAATGTGGACATTGCAGTAGAAGTAAAAGAACGATGGTACCTGTTTCCCATACCTTATTTCAAAATAGTTGACCGCAACCTGAACGAATGGCTGGTAGAGCATAATGCAAGATTAGACAGGATAAATTATGGCTTGAAACTTTATTACAACAATGCCACAGGCAACAACGATAAGCTGAATATGTACCTGGTGAATGGATATACAAAGCAGATATCCATGAATTATGACCGGCTTTATATTGATAAAAGGATGAAATGGGGACTTAATGTTGGGTTTGCCAAAGGCAAAAACAGGGAAGTGAATTACGATACGTACAACAACAAGCAACTGTTTTTTAAAGACACAAATAATTTTGTACGTTCTTTTTTTAAAGCTAATGCTGATCTCACTTACCGCCGCGCCATTAAAACAAGGCACCGGATAGGCATCAGCTTTGTTCAGGAAAATGTTACTGATACCATTGTTGCACTAAATCCTCTGTATTTTAAAAATGAAAGCGATAAAATAGTTTTTCCTGAAGTGTATTATTCAATGAGCTATACCGATGTGGATTATATTCCTTACCCGCTGGTGGGCTATATGGCTGAGTTTTCTTTTTCTAAAAGAGGATTTAATAAAACGGTGAACCTCTGGCAGCTTACTGTAAAAGCAAGCGGAAGCTGGAAGATTTCTGACAAAGCTTATTTTAGTACAAAAATTTCCGGCATCATCAAGCTCCCTTTCAAACAACCATATTTTAATCAGCGCCTGCTTGGCTACAACGATTTTTTTATGCAGGGCTATGAATATTATGTTGTGGATGGTGTGGCTGGCGGCTACATCAAAACCTCCGTTACCCGTGAGCTGTTCAATTTTTATATACATGCAAAAAGAAAAAAGCAGGAAGATGTTTTACATATTCCATTCCGCATTTATGCAAAAGCATTTACCAATGCCGGCTATATGCATCATCCAACACCGGGTGCCAACAGCCTGAATAATAAAATGCTTTATTCCGGCGGAGTGGGTATTGATATTATTACGCATTATGATTTTACAGTAAAGCTGGAATGGAGCTTCAACCAGATAGGCCAAAACGGTTTATATTTACACAGAAGATCATTTTACTGAATCATGCCTTTCAATTTATATGAAGATTGCAATCTATAGCCGCATATTAGAAGAAGATAAAAGAAGCGATATTCAATTTTTCTTTGATGAAATTGGAAGGCAAAAAATTTCTGCGGTTATCTTTCTTCCTTTTTTTGAAGAAATAAAAGAACGCATCAAGCTGCCGGATGATACTTCCACTTTCTATCTTTCTGAAGATTTAACTGAAGAAATTGATTTTGTAATCAGCCTGGGTGGTGATGGTACTTTGCTTGATACAGTTACCTTAGTAAGAGATAAAGGAATTCCCATAATGGGCATCAATTTTGGCCGGCTGGGTTTTCTTGCGGGCATTGGCAGGGAGCAGTTGGCCCAAGCTGTAAAAGCATTAACTAAGCAGTCATTTGTAGTTGATAAAAGAACACTGATTCACCTGGATGCAAGTATCTCCATGTTTGGTCACGTGCCGTTTGCCCTCAATGAATTTTCAATTCATAAACGGGATACAGCGCCTATGATAAAAATTCATACTTATCTGAATGGTGAATTTTTAAATACATACTGGGCCGATGGATTGATAGTGGCTACGCCTACAGGCTCCACCGGTTATTCTTTAAGTTGCAATGGCCCCATTGTATTTCCTGATTCAGGTAATTTTTTAATAACACCGGTGGCACCGCACAATTTAAATGTTCGTTCCATTGTAGTGCCCGATAACAATATTATCTCATTTGAAATAGAGAGCCGGGCCGATCAGATTATCTGTGCACTTGACAGCCGCCGGGAGATTGTAAGTAAAAATGTACAACTGGCAGTAAAAAAAGAATCTTTTTTATTGAACCTGGTAAGGCTTACAGAAAATAATTTTTTACAAACTATTCATAATAAACTTACTTGGGGGTTGGATAAGAGGAATTGAATCACGGATTAGAGGATTATAATTGGATTTCACGGAATGGCGAATATAATTTCCAGCCAACTAAATGCCAACAATCCGTGAAATCCTTCATCATCTCCACAATCCGTGATAGTTTTTTTCGTTTTCACAATCCTAAGCATTATTTTGCAAGTATGTTAAGAGTAACTTTTATATTTATTGCCATATCTATTGCCTCTCTTACGGGTAGTGGTCAGTCACAAGCCGTAATTCAGGAGGGGGAATTTGGAATCGGCATTGGCGGTGCCCATTATTTTGGCGAATTGAATACAAGGGCCAAACTGAACCGCCCAAAAATGGCAGCCACTGCTTTTTTCAGAAAAAACTTTGGAAACTATATTGCTCTTAGAGTGAGTGCAAGTTTTGCTCAATTAGGTTACTCAGATATTTACAATACACACAACTCCACCATGCTTCAGCGAAATCTGAGTTTTAATAGTAATGTGTGGGAACTGGCTGTGCAGGGCGATTTTAATTTTTTCAGGTTTATGCCCGGCGAACCCGGCTTCAACTTCACTCCTTATGTAACTTTTGGTGTAGGCGTTTTTAATTATGATCCGTATGCAATACTTGCGGGTCAAAAATATTTTCTTCGTCCATTGAATACAGAAGGCCAGGGCAGCGCTTTATATCCTGATCGTAAACCTTATGGTTCCATGGCGCTAAGTATTCCATTTGGTGCCGGCGTAAAATATTCTATAAACGAAAGAATAAATATCGGTTTTGAAATAGTACACCGGGTTACGGGTACAGATTACCTGGATGACATCAGTAAAACTTATGTTGACCCTTCTGTATTTCCTCCGTTGCCAAATGGAAGCCCGACGCCGGCATTTTTATTGCACGACAGATCTTATGAGCTGGGTGATCCTATTGGTACTCCCGGCAAACAACGTGGAGTAAGCACACAAAAAGATCAGTTTGCAACGGCTATTTTTTATATTACGTTCAACCTGCAGAGCTATAAATGCCCGACTGCTAATTAATAATTGCTGAATAAATTTTTATTAAGACCACCGATAGGTGGTTTTTTGTTTTTGGCGAATAAAAAATTTTCGTAGCTTAAACTGTTTTTTATAAACTTTGTCTGAAACCATAGACGATTTTTAAACCTAAAATTTTTCTTATGCGTATTATGAAAGCAATCTTTTTCGTAGCTGCTATTTTCTCACTGAGTTTTGCCAACATTAGCTGGAACAATTACCAGCAATGGAAATTTATTGGCGACAAAAAAAGTAAGTTTTCTTATTGACCGTGATGTGATTCTTGTAACAGGCAATGATAATTACAGGCAAATAAAATTGAAAGTTACCGATGGCCCGGTGCATATCCTTGATATGGACATTTATTTTGAAAATGGCGATAAGTTTGATGTATCCATAAGGAATAGAATTCCAAAGGAGGCGAAAGCCGTGTGATTGATTTGCCGGGAGGCAGACGCAGTATTAAAAAAATAGAATTTTGGTATGAAACAAAAGGATTTTTAAAAGGCAGGGGCCGTGTGGCTGTTTGGGGAAAAAGGTAAAATGGGTTTATAAAATATTTTAAAGCCTGTAGCAGAATTGCTGCTGGCTTTTTTTACAGTTGCATGAATCTCAGCTAAGTTCAAATATTGAATAGGGTGGAGTATTTTAATCAGTTTTGTTGGCAGGCTAAGAATAAGCCTACGCCTCATGCCAACAATGGCATAAAAAACATAAATTTCCAGTAACAAATGTGGTGGTCGATTTATTTGTGCTGCTTTTTTTTACCACAGTAAAAACAGCTTTTTAATAACCGGAATCCCGCTCCGCATCTATCCATATAAGTACGCCACCAGGTAAAGCATATACTCGGCAAAGAAGAACATCCAGAAACGTTTGTAGAATTTTTTGATGGAATGGAGTTTGCCCAATCTTATAGAAAATGTATTGACAATGAAAAGAGCAAATAAAAAGATATGCCCGTAAAGAAGTACTGTAGTTTTGATAGATGAAATTTCTGAAGTTACAAAATCGGTATATTTAATGTAAATCGTAAATAGATATGCTGTTCCCACCAGCAGATTACCCGTTATCAATGCAGCTTTGGGCGAATACAGGATAGCGAATGTTTTAATATTGTATTTCGCATCGCCTTCCACATCCGGCAGGTCCTTGAACCACGAAATAGCCATACTGAACACAACGATGAACAGGGTAAGTAGTTTTACATTCTCCGGAATTTCGAGGGTTTTGTTCACTATATAATTGAACACCATAAATCCGCCCACATTAATCATTACGCCACGCACAACGATTATGCACAAAGCTGCAGGTAGATGGTGTTGTTTGAGGTAAAGCGGCGGCATTGAATAAGCCCAGCCTATGGCAGCAGATAAAGCGATGATGCCGAAGAGATAGGGCGAAATAAACAAAGCCATGCCAAGGCTGATAAATAAAGAGGTATATACAATGATCTTTGCCTCATGCATGCTTAACGCACCTGATGGAATGGGCAAGTAAGGTTTGTTTATCTTGTCAATATTAACATCTGCCATTTGGTTTATTCCCACAATAAAAATATTACAAGTGATACCAATGGCTAAAGCCATTATTAATAATGGAAAGTGCTGCGTTATATCCCTGTCGCACACTATCGAGTACAATGCGCAGATACTGATTATACTCCCTATAATGGTATGCGGTCTGCTGAATTTCCATAGTGTGATGAGCGATTTCATTTCTTTGGTTGAATCTGTATTATGATAAGAGGACTCAAACCGCTTTTGAGCCTGAATACCTCTATTGAATTCCCATAGTTAATAAATAACTTTTGGTATTGTTTTACTGAACGTGATTTTAAGACAGACACTATACCATCGAAGGTAATGGTAAGTATGTTGACAGGAAATAAATAGGTAAAGAACAAACGCTTTAAAGAAAACGGAGTTATAAATGGTGTCAGCAGGAGACAGCCAATGGTGCTTGTAAACAGAACTTTCAAGATGCAAACAATATCCGGTTCGAGTATCTCCACCAAAAAGGCAACAGATCCGGATGCCTGAATTTTTTGTACAATCTTCAATTTTTCTTTATCCTCAAAATGATGAAAGGCATTGAACATGGTGTAATATATTCCGGGTTTGAATTCCATTTCAATGACATCTGCACTTTGTGTTTCATACGAGATTTTGTCATCGCGTAATTGCAGTGAGTTAGGATATTTATCACTAAGTGTTAGATGGCTGAAACAATTATTTTTTCTGAAAATACTGATGGCCGGTTCTCCGCTCCCTGAGCAGAGGTCTGTCATAGGTTGCACAGGAAGCAACAAAATTTTCAGGTGTTTTACAAAAGCATCATAAACATTGAATCTGAAAACGACAAAGCCGACAAATTCTGTTTGAAAATTTCTTAAAACAGTAGGGAACCAGCTATAATCTTCCAGCTCTTTCAATGGTCAACAACAGTTTGGGTAAATAAATAAGTCATTTTTAATTCTTGTTAGAGAAAACAGCATCAGAGGCGAATAAGATTTTTCACCGCTGTTGGTAGGGCCATCAAGAAAGCTGCACGCCTTTGTTGGAATGAGGTGTTAGCTTTGTGCTTAGCCTTCCAACAAATATTCTATCAGGTTCCCACTCTATCAAATTTAGTTAATCTTTTTTTCACCGCTGTTGGTAGGGCCATCAAGAAAGCTGCACGCCTTTGTTGGAATGAGGTGTTAGCTTTGTGCTTAGCCTTCCAACAAATATTCTATCAGGTTCCCACTCTATCAAATTTAGTTAATCTTTT
>JANOJO010000196.1:0-19820 GCA_031418795.1 Bacteroidota bacterium
AACACTACATGTGGGTGCAGGTACTTTTAAACCTGTAAAGACTGAAATAATGGAGCAGCACCAAATGCATGCTGAATATTTCAGTGTTTCAAAACAAACGATTCAAAATCTTATTGAGCATTTGGATAAAAATATAATTGCAGTAGGTACTACCTCTCTGCGGACTATTGAAAGTTTATATTGGCTGGGAGTTAAGAAGCCGGGAGTAGAAAGTCGGGAGTCAGGAGTCAGTCAGTGGGTTCCTTATGAAATGAAAACAGAATCAATGAATGCAAAAGCAGCATTGAGTGCATTACTTGAATGGATGGAAAAAAATAATCAGGACAGTATCATTTCAAAAACGAGAATCATCATTGCACCTGGTTACAATTTTAAAATTGTCAAAGGGCTTGTTACTAATTTTCACCAACCGCAATCTACATTGCTGTTATTGGTTTCAGCGATGGTGGGAAATAACTGGAGAAAGATTTATGATTATGCTTTAGAAAATGAATTTCGTTTTCTTAGTTATGGCGATGGAAGTCTTTTGTGGTTGAATCAGGCCTGATTCTTTCTTAATGGAAGCTCGATGGTGAATACACTTCCTTTACCAGGCACACTGTCCACTTTTATTTTCCCGCCATGTGCATCCACCATTGTTTTTACATAACTAAGTCCAAGCCCGAATCCTTTTACATTATGAATATTGCCGGTATGTGCCCGGTAAAATTTTTCAAAAATCTTTTTCAATGTTTCCTTACTCATTCCTATCCCGTTATCTTCAAGCCGGATGGTCATATTTTTTCCATTGGCTGTTGTAGCAATTTTTATTTCAGGCGCCACATTTTCTTTTGCATACTTCACTGCATTATCCAGCAGGTTATTTATCAGGTTGGGGAAATGCACTTCATCAGCTTCAATAAAATCATTTGTTGAATTCAATTCCAAATCCACTTTACCATTTTTATCTTCCAATTGTAACTTGAAATTACCCGCAACCTCTTTTATTACTTCATGCACATGTGTGGGTTTCAGCATCAGATCCACTTCCTGTTTATCCAGCAGTGCAGCTCTTAATATTGTTTCCACCTGCCGGTTCATCCGCTGGTTTTCTTCTTTTATTATACTGCTGAAATATCCCATCTTTTCCCTGTCACTTAAAACTTTATCATTTTTCATAGCGTCAACAGCTAATGAAATAGTTGCCAGTGGAGTTTTAAACTCATGCGTCATGTTATTGATAAAATCATTTTTTATTTCACTCAGCTTTTTTTGACGCAGCATTGTATTTACTGTGAGATAAAATGCAGCGAAAATAATCATAGTAAATAAACCGGCCAGGGCTATTCTCCACCCTAGTTCTTTTAGTACCACGGTATCCGTGTTTGGAACTATCACCCAGATAATTTCCCTGGGAGCTAAGTTTTCAGCAATACTTCCGCTTAATGGCTGAATAGGATATATAATGGATTTAATATTTGAACTATCTGTCATTAATTTTTCAAAAAATATTCCAAAGTTTGCAGATTGCCTTTCTACATAGGTTACTTCACCATACGGGTTAGTAGAAGCAAGTGCAAATTCAAAATCTGTTTTAGCAAGACCATTGCTTACAAATGCTTTTTTTAACTTATCGCCTATTTGTGTTGCAGTAAACCTGCTTGCCACTGTATTTGGTCTCAGGATTTCAAGCGAAAAATTATCCTGCTTTAATGCGAAAGGACTAACATTCTGAGAGAGCATATTTCCCTTGTATTCTGATAATTCGTTTGCAACAACAATTGTAGCTTTTTCAGCCCTCTCTATAAAATGTTTTTTTTCAATCAATATCATATTCGTTATCCACGAAATCTGGATGAGTACAATGCCAATTAATGACACTAAAATCAGGGTAACTATTATGGGAAAAATTTTTTTCACTTATTTTAAAGTACGTCCGGTAAAATACAGAACGGGCAAAGATAGTATGCCACACTTGTTTTTAAATAGTTGTGGTTTTTTGCTTACGTTTTTTTAACAGAGGATAAACAGAAAAGATGAAGAATTCAGGCGCCTGGGCAGAATACTTTTTGAATCATAAAAATTCATCCTAAATTAGTTATATGATTGACCCCGCAGCCGGCATATTACTTATCTCTGATCCCTTTCTTAAAGACCCTAATTTTATGAGGACCGTTGTTTTTTTATGTGAACATAAAGAAGAGGGAAGTTTTGGTTTTGTACTCACCAGAAAATATGAAAATACAATTGATGAGTTGATACCGGAACTGGAAGGATTTAAAATTCCTGTTTATTATGGCGGGCCGGTGCAGATGGATACTCTTCATTTTTTACACCAATGCCCCGATGAAATACCCGGCGGGCAGGAAGTAATAAAAGGTGTGTACTGGGGCGGCGATTTTGAAATGGTAACAGCATTGATCAAAAACAATACAATAGATTTGAACAAAATCAGATTTTTTATTGGCTATTCAGGCTGGAGCAGCGGCCAACTGCCTGATGAAATAAATGAAAAATCGTGGCTGACAGTAAAAGCTGCACGAAAAATTATTTTTCATAAGCAGCATGAAGAAATATGGAAAGAATCGCTGAAACAACTGGGCGGCGATTATGAAATGATGATCAACTTTCCCATTGACCCGCAATTGAATTAATCTGCTTCCGATTCATTTTTTACATTTACATTTATCAGCTTAAATAAATCAAATGAAAAAACTATTTCCTGTATTCCCTCTGCTCTTGTTTTTTTTCTGCAATAGTTGCAACCAGCCAAAACAAGCCAGGGTACTTGTATTTTCTAAAACTGCTGCCTTTCGTCATTCATCCATTGATACGGGCAAACATGCCCTGATAAAACTGGGTGCAGAAAATGGATTTATTGTGGACACTACTGAGGATGCATCAAAATTTACTGAAGACAATCTGAAAAAATATGCCGCTGTTGTTTTTTTAAATACTACAGGCGATGTTTTAAATTATAAACAGGAAGCTGCATTTGAAAGATTCATACAGGCAGGTGGTGGTTTTGCAGGCATTCATTCGGCAACAGATACGGAGTACGATTGGATCTGGTATTCAAGTTTAGTGGGTGCAAATTTTGCCAACCATCCAAAAATTCAGCAGGCAAAAATAAATGTGATTAATAAAGAACATCCTTCCACCAAACATTTACCTGATACATGGGAAAGAACGGACGAGTGGTATAATTTTAAAAAACTGAATACAGATGTAAATGTGCTGCTGAAGATAGATGAAACAAGTTATGAAGGCGGCACTCTTGGCGCTGATCATCCAATGGCCTGGTATCATGATTATGACGGAGGCCGTTCTTTTTATACGGAGCTGGGTCACACGGAAGAATCTTATGCCGATTCCAATTATCTGAAACATATTCTCGGCGGCATTCAATATGCTATTGGTGAAAACAAATTAGATTATTCAAAAGCAAAAACTCAATTTCCACCGGATGAAAAATTTTTTACCAAAACCAATTTAGCAATGGGAGAGTTTTTTGAACCCACTGAAATGACCATCCTCCCCAACCTGGATGTGCTGGTAGTACAGCGTCGTGGTGAAATACTTTTATACAAGAATGAAGAAAAAAAAATAAAACAAGCGGGATTTCTTAAAGTTTATTTCAGGTCATTAAAAGACTCTACTGTAAATGCCGAAGAAGGTTTACTCGGTATTTGTAAAGACCCCAATTTTGAAAAAAACAATTTTGTATTTATTTTTTATTCGCCTGCGGATACTTCAGTAAATCGTTTATCAAGATTTGTTTTGAAAGATGATAAAATAGATATGACCTCGGAAAAAATTGTGCTTCAGTTTTTTTCACAGCGGGAAATTTGTTGCCACACCGGAGGCTCCATTGCTTTTGGGCCAGATGGTTTATTGTATGTTTCCACCGGAGATAACTCCACACCTTTTGATGAAAAAGGACAGCAGTATGTAAACCGTGGGTTTGCACCGGTAGATGACAGGCCGGGTCATGAAAAATATGATGCAAGAAGAACTTCATCCAACAGTAATGATCTGCGTGGAAAAGTAATTCGCATTAAAGTAAATGATGATGGCAGTTATAGTATTCCTGAAGGGAATTTATTTGCAAAAGATCAGCCAGATACAAAACCTGAAATTTATACTATGGGAACAAGGAATGCTTACCGCATTTCAGTAGATCAAAAAAACGGTTTTCTTTATTGGGGAGATGTGGGACCCGATTCTAATAAAGACAGTTTGCAAACAAGAGGCCCGAAAGGTTATGATGAAATAAACCAGGCAAGGAAAGCCGGTTATTTTGGATGGCCGCTTTTTATTGGAAACAATTTTGCCTACTACGAATACAATTATAATACGGGAAAAACAGGCAACAGGTTTGATGCTGCAATGCCAGTAAACAATTCAAGAAATAATACTGGTGTAAAAGAATTGCCATTACCACAGCCTGCATTTATCTGGTATCCGTATAATGTGTTCAATGATTTTGCAGGAATGGGAAGTGGTGGCCGCACTGCAATGGCCGGTCCGGTTTATTATGCAGATTTGTATCCGGGTAAAAAAGGGTTGCCTGATTACTACAATGGCAAGCTTTTCGTTTATGAATGGATGAGGAATTTTATAAAAGCAGTAAGCCTGCAACCTAATGGTGATTTTTATAAAATGGAACCATTTATTGAAAACATAAAACTTGCTGCACCTGTTGATATGGAACTTGGCCCTGATGGAAAATTATACATTCTTGAATACGGGCTTGGCTGGTTTAGTAAAAATAAAGATGCGGCTATCAGCAGAATTGATTATAAGGAATAGACAAATGGATAAAAGTCTAAATGGATAAATGGTTAAATGGTTAAATTGTTAACAAGCATTACCGAAGTTTCTTTTTTGCATAGAAATAATTAATAAGCAAGACAACAATCAGGATAACCAACCCAAAGAATTCCCTTGTTTCTTCTATCCACGGTTTTTCTGCTTTCATGGTAGCGGCAATATCTTCTGCATTGTATTTGGTTATCCAATCCAGTACTCCATCTTTTGCAAAAAATAAATAAACAGCATAACCAAGAAAAATGACGATGCCAAAAAGGTAAGCCCTGGGATAAAATTTATTTCTGAAAGCCAGCCAGCAAAGCACCGCACCATACATATATATAGGTATCCACAAATATGGATCGGGGTCATTGTATTGCAAGGCAGCAGAGAAGATGAAAAGCAGGCAGAAGATAATGTTGAAGATTTTCATTGTGCAATCTTACACAAAAAAACATCTGCATTTCTCGGGAGGGGAAAATTAGTTTCTTCTTTCTAAGAAATCAGCTTACAACCTTGTTGGCGCAACTACTGCTTGCAAAGGCTTCAGGTTTTGCTTTAAATGCAAATCCCATACCCAGGATATAACCCATGGCTTCTTTAAGTGCATCATTACTTTTAAAATGCGGGTTGGTATTGATGTCGGCATGTACTTCCATATCTACATCATAAATAGTAAAGAGATGGCATAGTTCATAAGCAATTTCAATACTCTTGGCTACTTCCAAAAGCATCCTTTCTTTTATATAAAATTTTTGTTTCGTTTTTTCATTGTGAATAAACATGAAGCCTCCATGCCCTTCACGCAGAAAGACAATGACAGTGGCAAATTCAGTTTCCTGGCCTTTTACCTGTGAGTCTGTACCTATGCAAACTTTCAACCGGAAGCCGGCTGAGGTTTCCCGTTTGATAGCATTTTCTACAGCATCAATAATCGGGATTTCTATTGCTTCGCCATTAAATTTTCTCCATCGCATAAAAAAAAGGTTTTTCTAAATTATAGAAAAACCTCTGAATCCCCAAAAGGGTACGGATTATTGTTGTGTTACGGATTTACCTCTTTATAAATTTTTCACTCCAGAATTCATCACCATCACTAAACCGGATGATATATATTCCCTGTGCAATATTTCCTGTGCCGATGCTGCTGAATCCTTTTGACAGATTTCCTTTACTCATCATTCTTCCACTTTGATCTATTAGCTGGTATTGATAATTGCCCGGACTGTTTATTGATAAACTGGTACCCGAAATTGTATTACCAATCAACTGTGGTTTACCAGTATTGCCCTGGCGTATAGTAATTACATTGGAATAATATTGTTTGGTATTTTCAAAAGTTACATGTATCCGGTATTGCAATGGCCTTCCTTCCTGCGGACGGTATTGAAATGTTCTATCACCAATAACCGGTTGTGTAAGCGGCGTAAAATTTCTACCATCAATTGAAACTTCCAGTACCTGACTTATCAATCTTTCATCTGCTTCTATCAGCCAACTGAGTGAGTGAACATCACGGTCAAGCTGCCCTTTTAATTCTAACCGGCGCAGCGCAAGCAAACTTGCATCTGCATAATTTGCATGAAGTGAATAAGAACCTAAACTACCATACTCAGAAGCATTTACATTTCCTTTACCATCAATTCTTAAATAATAAGTGCCGGCATTAATGAAAGTATCAACAATTGAATTTAATATAGTACCCGGATTATAAAGAGCCAATGAAACCTGACTTGCATCAAAAAATTCCACTTGCAAATCAAGATCGGATCCGGAATTACCTGCACCCACGCTATATGGAACGGCGCTTAACACAAACTGTGAGAATATCGGAATCGTGAATTTAAAAAGATCTTTATCATCCGTTTTTTCCACAACACCACTAATGTTGAATTGATAACTTGCATCAAAAGGTGCATTAGTAGATGTGCTGAATACATCAGTATGATCATCTGCACGGTATCCAAAATTATTTGTTGCGTTTGTAATAATACTTAACTCAGTTTGAAAATTGCTGCAGCCTGTTGAGTTTGGCCCATTATGCCATAGCGTTAAATTGCGGTTGTAACCTGCACCCATAATTGGTGCCCAGCCAATTTCTCCCGTGCCTGTACCCCAGTTATATTCTGAAATTTTTGTACAACCTGAATACACACTCTGGTGCCTTAGCCCAAGTGTATGACCTGCTTCATGCGATGAAGCCTCAGCAATATTTTTAAGACTATAAAAATGCAATGCAGAAAATACGAAGCAAGGAGTATCATCGCCCCAGACAAACGAATTAAGAAAAGCTACACCGCCGGCGCTGGTACCATACCATTCATGCGAAGTGGTGATGATTACTCTGATTCTTTTATTTACAGGAGCAGCCGTGTATTTAGATTCTTCTGTTGTTACATTAATATTAAATGGTCTGAGATCTTCTGATACCCGGTTAAATACTTCTGTGATTTGTGCAGTATTCAGTCCTGATGAATTGCAGGTGATGGGGCCAAAAACATTCCAGGAAGTGCCGGCAACATAATGCCCGTCAAAATCAAGAAGGATAACAGCATTTGCAGTTGAATAGCTGTTTAATACTGGTGTTTGTGTTTTTGCCAAAACAGAACTGCATAAAGCAAGTACCATCAGGGCGGATTTGAAAATGTTTTTCATAACAAGGATTTTTAACGGATACACACATTGGATTATATTAGTATTGGTACGGATGAAAACGGATGGCTTAGTCATTTACCAAATCATAGAAACCTTTTTTTACAAAACTGTATTGGCCATTTGCAAATACTATTTCGTATGCATCGGCATGTTGAAAACTTATAATTCTTCCGGTGAAATTTGTACTGCCATCTTCTTTTGTAATTTTTGAAAAAGTAAGCGCTGCTCCCTGGAAATTGCTTGAACGTACCACCACACTTTTTACTCTATTCTCATATTTGGTAGCAACAGAACTTATTATTCCCTGAAACTGCAGATTGTCAGCTATCTGAATATTTACCTGCCCGCCAACTGAATAACTAAGGAGAGACTCAAGATCTACGATGCGGCAATTCATCTGCTGTGGTAATTGCTGAAAAAGAGAAGGTCTGTTGGTATCAGGTTCTTTTACCGGTGGTGTTTGTGCAGAAGTATTAATGCAGATACACATCAATGACAGGCATAGTATGCCTTGTAAAAGGTTTTTCATTGGATACAAAATTTAATTTGTTTAAATAGGATATTGTTCAGCAGCCATGCGGGCACTGCGGTTTTCAGGGAGGAGGTACGGAATCACACTTGCGTATGACAATATATAAAACGGGGTATAGTTGTTTTTATTTTCTAAAAACAAAAACCTAAGCGATGTTTTTTTAATAAGGAAGATTACGAAGACCGTTGCGTATAATTTCTTTTTTATAAAACTAATACTGATTTGTACTTAGCAAAACCAATGTGCAGGCATCCTGTACGTTAATTCCTTTTTGCTTTGCAAGATCAAACAGTTCTTCATTTTCAGCACCTGGATTAAAAATAATCCGTTGCGGATTTAGTGAAAGTATATAAGAGTAATATTCTTTTTGATGCTGAGGATTAAGGTAAAGAGTTACAGTATGAATATTGTCAAATATTTTTTTTTCTGTTTCCACAGTTATTCCGGCTACATCGGTTTGCCTTTTTCCGATGGCAACTACCGGGTGACCATGATTTTTTAATCTGTGAATAGCAAGATAACTGTATCGTGATGGGTTGTCTGATGCGCCGAGAACAAGTGTTTTTTTCTTTTCAATCATTTGGTAAAGCTATGATCAAAAAAGAAAAAGATTAAAACAAGTGGTAATGCCTGCGTGGTACTTTTTTGATAACATCTTCAAACGCTTCTTTTAATTCAGGAAATTTAAATTGAAAACCGCTTTCAAGAATTTTTGTGGGAATCACCCAGCGGCTTTTGAATACTAATTCTGTTTCAGTACCAATCAGCGGTGCGCCAATTTGAAGCATCCATTTAAATGCCGGCAATCCAAATTTATGACCACTTACTTTTCGCAAAGTTTTCATGAACTCTTCATTGCTTAAAGGATTTGGAGAGCTGCAATTATAGGTTCCTTCTAATTCTTTATGATCAAAAACCCATTCAATCATACGACAAGTATCAGCTATATGCACCCAACTGAACATTTGCCGGCCATTGCCCTGCTTTCCTCCTAATCCAAATTTCAATAAATTAAAGAAGGGAATAAGTATGCCACCCGGTCCGATGTTAATTGCCATCCTCAAATCAATTTTTCTGGTAAGTGGAGTTGTTTGTTCATAAAAACATTTTTCCCAGCGTTTGCATACCTGTACAGAAAAATCATCATGATATTCGCCATTGTATTCATCCTGCGGCCCGTCTTCTGCATGACGATAAATAGTGGCAGAAGATGCATTAACCCAGAGTGGTGGCGGTGTTTTACATTTTCTGATTGCTTCTCCAATAGCTTCAGTTGCATGGGTACGGCTGTCAAAGATTTCTTTTTTATTTTTTTTGTTGTAACGGCAATTCACTGATTTGCCGGCCAGGTTTATAATAAGGTCAGCGCCATTCAGTTCTTCAGCCCAGCTGCCTGAAGTTTTTCCCCGTCCGGCCGCCTGCCCGACTGAGTAATTCAGGCGGGGGTCATCCGGGCGGGCATCCCATTTTATAAAATGAGTATTCAGCAAATCTTCTTTGGAAAGAGAACTGTAATTATTTCTGTTTGTTTTGCCATTGGTAATTTGCCGGGTAAGAATATATAATTCATTTTCTTTTCCAAAATGTTTTATCATTTCCTGGCCAATAAAGCCAGTGCCTCCGGCAATAACTATTTTTTTATTTTTCATTGTAAAAATTATTTTAATGAAACAGGAAAAATAAAAAACCAGAGAGTGAAAGCAAGTTGATACACACTAACCTTTTATTTTTTAACAGCACGCCTGCAAAATCCATCCGACGGAAATATTCTTTAAAAATAAATGCTGCAGTAAACATTAAATAAAAAGTATTTATCCATTCGTTTACATAATATAAGTTAAGCATCTGTAAAGGAATAAGTAATAAAATAGCAGTCAGCGCCAGCATATTTACCTGCCCCAGGTATTCAAAACCTTTTTCTTTAGTAAGAGTAAAAGCAAGTGTACAGTTGATAAGCACAAATGCAAAATGCGCTGCCTGCAATTCAAGCAATGAAAGATTGTAATACGAAAGCCCGGATAAAAGATGGCTATGCAAAGGAAAAAGCATGAACGTATTAAACAAAAGGAACACGGTCATAAAAATAAAACGATAGAAATAGTTCATGTCTGGTGTACAGTCAATACTACCCGGCCCGCATTTACTTGCAACAATTACTTTCCTGTTGTACGAAATGAGCCTGTACAATTTTTTAAGAAACCATTTAACAGGCGGAATGTTTGCTATTTTTTTTATGAAAGGAATCTTTGAGTCAAGTATTTCAAGCAGGGCATCAATACCATAAAGCACATTTCCTGTAACTGTATCCAGCAGGGGAATTTCATTCCTGCTTTTTTCAAAATCTATTTTCTCCAATAAGCTGGGATGAAGTGTTGAAAAAGCGATTCTTCCTTTTTCAGGTAAAAAACCAAAACGTACAAACTTATGGGAGTACCAATTGCATAAAGGGCAATTGTCATCGTATATCAGAATCTTGTTTTTCATAATTTCAGAAATTTATGAAAGTTAAGAATCAAATTAAAGCCGGTTGCCCGGCTGTATCTATTCCCCTCCCGAAAAAAAATCGGGAAATAGGAGGTTATTTAAAGAGCTTCATCATATTGCCAATGAACCAGCTTTCTTCAGCACGAATCATTACATCCAGTGTTTTATCTGCCTGCAGGCCTAATTTTTTTATACCGCTCACTGTATCCACAAATGTTTTTACATGTTTATCTCTTTTATCGCCTTCCACATCTTCCAGTTTATCCAACAGCTGCATCATAGGTTCCAGTTCCCTTTTCTTTCTTTCCTTCACAATTTGCTTCACTACTTTCCATATATTTTTTTCAGCAGTAAAAAATTCTTTGCGTTCTCCTGTAAGTATTATTCTTTCTACAAGCCCCCAGTTGATCAGTTCACGGATATTCATATTAGTATTGCCGCGGCTGATGTTCAGTTCTTCCATTATATCATCCTGGCTCAGGGGATCGGCGCTTACTAAGAGCAGGGCATGTATTTGTGCCATGGTACGGTTAATTCCCCAATGAGTACCAAAGGCCCCCCAGCTGCTGATGAATTGTTGTTTAGCTTCTATTAATTTCATAAGTCAAAGTTAAGCTCAACATTTTGAATTTTCAAAATATATTGAAACTTTATTTTGATACTTTGAATTGAACAAGAAAAGGTTTTGAAACTTCTGTTCTATTCTTCTTCGCGGTCGTGTTTAAAAAGATGAAAGAACCGGCCAATGCAGCCCATCAATGCGGCAATACCGGCAGATACAACAGAAACTAAAATGAGGGTTGGAGAAATAGGGTCTTCTAAAATAAATAATAAACCTCCAAAGAAGAGGATACAGATGCTTTCATAAAGAAAGATATCAAAAATTTTATTAAAGTATTTCATAAGGCAGAGCCACTTTAAATTAAAACTATCCTTTCGGTTGCAGATAATTAAGTTAATCGTGATGTTTCTGATAAGATTAAGTGTAAGTACGGGCCTTGATTTAAAAAAAATTGAGTTTGTCCTATGGGTATTTACTTATCCGGTTATTTTATGTTGAACTACAGCATCATGCTAACCGGATTTTCCAGAAATTTTTTAAAGGTTTGCAGAAATGCTGCTCCCAATGCTCCATCCACACTTCGGTGATCGCAGCTTAATGTTATTTTCATAAAATTGCTTACACCAAAGCCGTCTGCTTTTTTTACTACCGTTTCTTTTATTTTTCCTACAGCCATGATGCAGCTATCCGGTGGGTTTATGATAGCTGTGAATTCTTCAATATCCATCATACCGAGATTGGATATTGTAAATGTGTTGCCGGTAAATTCGTTTGGTTGCAATTTTTTATTTTTTGCTTTGCCTGCAAGTTCTTTTGTTTCTGCTGCTATCTGCGGAAAGTTTTTTTGATCTGCAAAACGAATAACCGGAACAATCAAACCATCTTCAATGGCAACGGCCACACCAATATGAATATGATGATAGCGGCGGATTTTATCGCCTAACCAGCTTGCGTTTACTGCAGGATGCTGGCGTAGCGCCAATGCAGCAGCTTTTACCACCATATCATTAAAACTTACTTTCACCGGGCTTACTTCATTCAACTGTGTACGAAAACTAATGGCATTGTCCATATTAATTTCCATAGTAAGATAAAAATGCGGAGCACTGAATTTACTTTCACTTAATCGCTTTGCAATTATATTTCGGATCTGACTATTTGGAAGATCAGTAAATCCTTCTTCACCGGATACAGGAGTAAAGACAGGTTGTTTGGTGCTGGTTGTTGATTGTTGATCTCCTGCCTTTGCGGGTAAAAAACTATCAACGTCTGATTTTATTATTCTGCCACCATCACCACTGCCTGCTACTGCACTTATATCTATTCCTTTTTCTTTTGCAATTTTCTTAGCAAGAGGTGATGCTTTGAGACGTCCATTGTTGCCCCCATCACCTAAAGGGGCTTTCGAAGCAGGTTCCTTTACAGGACTACTTGTTTTTGTGATTACACTTTCGATGGGAGATTCTTGCTTATTGCCTGTTGCCTGTTGCACATTGCCCGTTGCTCCTCCTTTTGCTACAGCTACAATTTCTTCCACGTTCACTTTTCCTTTTTCACCAATAATGCAGAGCAAATCATTAACGGCAATCTTTTCACCTTTTTCTGCTCCTATATATAAAAGTGTACCATTTTTATAACTCTCCAGTTCCATAGTTGCTTTATCAGTTTCAATATCGGCAAGTACTTCACCTTTTTTTACAGTATCGCCTACATTTTTATTCCAGGATGCAATTACGCCTTCAGTCATGGTATCACTAAGACGCGGCATCAATACTACTTCATCCATTTTAGAAATATCAATAGTTGAAACAGTTGCGGGCTTGGCCACTGAGGATTTAGTTGGGGTTGATTCCTGTTTTTTTACAATTGGTGTGGCAGTTGCAGGTTCAGTGATTTTTTCTGTTGATTGTCCTCCGCTTTTTATTAATGAAGAAACATCTTCACCGGCAGAACCGATGATTGCCAGTAAATCATTTACCTGGAGCTTGCCGCCTTTCTCAATCCCAATATGAAGTAAGATGCCGTCTTTATAACTTTCTAATTCCATGGTTGCTTTGTCTGTTTCTACCTCAGCAAGCAGGTCGCCTTTTTTTACTTTATCACCAACATTTTTATGCCATGCAGCAATTACACCTTCTGTCATGGTATCACTAAGGCGGGGCATTAATATAACTTCGGCCATAATTTGTTTCAAATTTGTGCGCCGAAATTACGGAAAATGATGAAAAAGAGATTTGATAAATTAAGTTGCTAAAGTAAAAAGGGTTGAATGCTTAGTAATCCAACTCCAGCCTGAGCCTTTCTTTCAATTCTTTTACCAACGGATACTGCTCCGCCATTTTCAAAAACTGCTCACGGGATGTAAGCGGCGTATCAACTGGTATTTTCTGTTCTTTGTTTTCCTCCATCACAATATAAAATTGCAACAGGTTGTTTTGAAGTTTTTCTCTTAAATATTGAGAGGCCTTCTGCCCGTTTTGTTCAATAAATCTTAACTGAATATTATTGGAAACAAGAGCAAAAAAACTGTTTTCATCCTGTATGCTTAACACGGCCATTTCAAAATTTTGTGCCGCCGGACTTTTATCTTCTTTTAGTTTTTTTACATATTCATCCCAGGCTTGCTGAAGCGATTCTTTTTCCAGCGGTTTATAATGATTCCCTTTTTCATTTCCATTTGTATTATTTCCTTTTACCTGGCTGCGTATTTTATCAAGGGCAGAAAGTTTAGTGTTTTTTGGTGCAGTATTTTGTTTATCGGTTGATGAAGCAGAATTAAAATTACCATCCGGTTCTGAAACAATTGATGAAGCAGGCGTTTCTATAAAAAGTTTTGGTTTGGAAATAAGAGGCACATCTTCCGTACTTTGTACTTCATCCTTCTTACTTCTTACTTCAATGGGTGTAATATTTCTAAATGCCAGTGTCTTTGCTGACTCAACTATTTTTTTTTTACTAAGTTCATTATTATCACCAGTAAGTTCGATAGCTTGTTGTAAATAACAAAGTTTGATGATTGCAAGTTCCACATGCAATCGTTTATTGCGGGCAGCTTTGTAGTTTATTTCTGCATCATTAATAATATTGAGTGCACTGATGAGCAGGCCGGGTGAAATATTTTTGGCAGCAGTAAAATATTTTTCTTTAAAACTTTCTACTGTTTCTAATAAGCCGGCTACTTTTTCATCTTTACACACCAGCAGGTTCCGTATAAATTCTGCAAAACCATTCAGCACCAGGTCACCTTCAAAACCTTTGCGGTTAATATCATCATACAAAAGCATGGCACTGCTGAGATTTTGCGAGAGCATGCAATCAACCAGTTTAAAATAATAATCCGCATCTAAAATATTAAGATGCTCCAGTGTATTTTGATAAGTAAGCTCACCATTGGTAAAACTCACTATCTTATCCATGATGCTGAGTGCATCCCGCATACAGCCTTCACTTTTTTGTGCTATCACCTGAAGCGATGCTTTATCAGTTTTTATTTCTTCTTTATCACAAATTTCCTGCAGGTGAACTACCGTGTCATTTGTTGTGATACGCTTAAAATCAAAAATCTGGCAGCGGCTTAATATGGTGGGAATAATTTTATGTTTTTCTGTAGTAGCGAGAATAAAAATTACAAATGATGGAGGCTCTTCCAGTGTTTTTAAAAATGCATTGAAGGCAGAGGCGCTGAGCATATGTACCTCATCTATTATATACACTTTATATTTTCCTGCCTGCGGTGCAAAACGAACCTGGTCAACCAATGTTCTTATATCATCTACAGAATTATTACTGGCTCCATCCAGTTCATGAATATTCAGCGAGGTGC
This sequence comes from Bacteroidota bacterium, assembly GCA_031418795.1. GTDB lineage: Bacteria > Bacteroidota > Bacteroidia > Chitinophagales > Chitinophagaceae > VBAS01. Next base: position 14,848 of record JANOJO010000196.1, read on the forward strand.
CTTCGTTAAATGAAACACAGGAGTTGCATTTGTTACATGCTTCTCCTTCTTTAGTCTGGCTTTCACAATTAATTGTTTTGGCAAGAATCCGTGCACAGGTGGTTTTGCCCACACCCCGCGGCCCGCAAAATAAAAATGCATGGGCCAGTTGGTTATGCCTGATTGCATTTTTAAGTGTGGTGGTAATATGCGGTTGCCCGACAACCGTGTCAAAAAGTTGCGGCCTGTATTTTCTTGCTGATACGATGAATTTTTCCATTGTAGCTGAGACTGAAATCTGAGGTATGAAATCAGATTTTCAGGAACTGCAATAATAAAGAAGTTTTAGATGCTGTAATTTTTGTTTTTGCACAACCTGATTTTTCTTCTCAAAGCGGAGGCTCATTTTCAACGGATAGAATTTCATTGAGAAGGTATTTATGATAAAAACGTTTATGGATTAACAGTTGTTCAAAAACCAGCCTGAGAGAAAGGATAAAATCCCTTCTTTTTGCCGACACCAAAAGACCTAAAGTACCTATACAATTTACATTATCCGATTAGGCTATCTTTCTGCCTTTTTTATCATCAATTAATAAATAATCAGCATTTAATTCTTTGTATAAAGAAATGGCTTCTGATTCACCATGGTCTATTTCCGGAAAGTTGAGGGTTATTTTACAAGACCTTACCAGAGGAGTCAATTTATCCAACTCATTATGATAAGATACAATACTAACATGACTATTAAGTTCATTCCATACTGCTTCCGGAATATATATTTCTTTATAAAGATCAAAAAGTAAAAAAAGATGATTGGTTACCAGTAACGAAATGAGTGGGCTGGTATCTGCAACAAGTATTTTCAAAAGCTTACATTTTTTTTACATCATTCAGAACATCCGATATTGTTAGTAAAGCAATGGGGATATTATTATCCGCAAGGTAATTTTCAAAATCATAACGATGATAGCCTGCAAGTGATGCAGCTTTTGCAAGACTGAGTCTTTGTTGCTGGTATAACCAAACAGCCGCAGATAAAGTAATTTCTTTTTTAAAATCTTCTTCTGACTCGTTAAGTGCTGCTAAGATGTCAGAGGGAACATCCAATTTCACAGAAATCATTTTCATTGTAATGCGTTTGAATAAAGTTACATTTTAAAAACGGATGTTCCTATATGATTTTTTGGTTTAAAAAAAATATCAGGTCTCCGTACTAACTCAGTATCGGATGTGGTTTAAATTCTTTTGTTCTGTCAAACAAATACCGGAAAGTAGTAAGCTTGCGGCTGCGGTAAGTATCACCAAAGTTTTCTGCCACATTTATCATTTTAGGGTTGAATTCACCTATCCATTGCATTTCATATTCTGTATATTGATGTAATGGCTGTATTACTAATTTAGCTTCGTTGATCAAAAACGCATCCACACCTTTTCCCTGAAATTCCGGTACTATGCCAAATACCAACCCGGTAAATTTTTTGTTGGGCCTGGTCATTTTTATCCATAGAAATTTCAGCTTGTGCCAAAAATCAAATTTTCCGTTTAAGTATTTAAACCATTGGTTCAGGTCGGGTATGTTTGTAAAAATGCCGATGGGATCTTCGTTATGGTAAACAAACCAGATAATTTTTTCATCCATCACCGGTTTCATTGTTTTAAACATCAGCAGCACCTGATCTTTTTTTAATTCTTTTAATCCGCCATGGCCCGCCCACGCTTTATTATAAACCGTAGTAAAATCTTCTGCATATTTTTCCAACTTATTTTTTTTCAAATGCCGGGCAGAGAAAGCCGGATCAGCAGCCAGGTGTGCATGGCGGCTCAGAATTTTTGGATTAATTTCTTTGTTAGGGTCAATGCCAAAACATATTTGGTTGAAAAAATTTTCGAAACCATAGTTTTCAAACAACTCTTTATAATATGGAGCATTGTAATTAAGACAATAAACCGGCGGCTGAAATCCTTCAACCAGTAATCCCCACCATCTGTCTCTTTCTCCAAAATTTATCGGGCCATCCATCGCTTCCATTCCTTTTGTCGCAAGCCAGTGTTTTGCCACATCAAAAAGCATATCGGCAGCCTGTTGGTTATTGATGCAATCAAAAAAACCAATACCACCTACCGGCACATCATCACCTTTGTTTTTATACTTTTTATTGGCAAATGCTGCAATGCGGCCAATCAGTTTTCCGTCATCATCTTTCAGTATCCATCTTGTTGCTTCACCAAACCTGAAAGCTTTATTTTTTTTTGGATCAAAAACTTCATTGATGTCTTTATCCAACGGACGGATATAGTTGGGATCATTTTTATTGATCTCAACATTGGCAAGAAGAAATTCTTTGACTTGCTGTGGATTATTTACTTCTGATAATTGCATGTATAAAAATGAAAGTACAAAATTAGCTTAATTGATTAATCAGGAATTGATCCGCCGGAGATCAGGCAGGATTCATTCGAATAGTCCTTTGTATCTATCGGACAGGATTTTGAATAATGCATCCCAACCAGGGATCAATCATTGCAAGAAAGGGATTCAATAATACTTTTCCCCAACAAAAAATTGATTGAATTTCTTATTGGCAAATAATCCCTCCCCCCTTACCTTTGCCGCCTCAAATAACCCCTCAGTTAATTATGGCTAAAGTTGGAAAAATAAAACAGATTATCGGAGCTGTTGTTGATGTACAGTTTGATGGAGCACTCCCCGAAATTTATAATGCCCTTGAACTTAAAAGACCCAATGGCGATATGCTTGTGCTGGAAGTGGAGCAACACCTCGGTGAAGACAGTGTTCGCTGCATTGCTATGGATGGTACTGAAGGGCTTGTTCGCGGCCTTGAAGTAGTTGATACAGGTATTGCGATTGCCATGCCTGTTGGTGAAGAAATCAATGGACGACTTTTTAATGTAACCGGCGATCCGATTGATGGATTACCCGCTGTGTCAAAAAAAGGAGGCCGGCCCATTCACGCCAAGCCACCTGCTTTTGAAAATTTAAGTACAGCTGCCGAAGTATTATTTACAGGTATTAAAGTTATTGACCTGATTGAGCCGTATGCAAAAGGTGGAAAGATTGGTTTGTTTGGCGGCGCCGGTGTGGGTAAAACGGTAATTATTCAGGAGCTGATTAATAATATTGCAAAATCTTATGCCGGTCTTTCGGTATTTGCAGGAGTGGGTGAAAGAACCCGTGAAGGAAATGACCTGATGCGTGAAATGATTGAAGCCGGCATTATGAAATACGGCGACGATTTCAAACACAGCATGGAAAAAGGCGGATGGGATCTCAGCAAAGTGAATATGGATGATCTGAAAGAATCGAAAGCAACTTTTGTTTTCGGGCAAATGAATGAACCACCCGGCGCCCGTGCAAGAGTAGCATTGAGTGGATTGACAGTTGCCGAATATTTTCGTGATGGGGATGGTACGGGAAAAGGAAAAGACATTTTATTTTTCGTTGATAATATCTTTCGTTTTACACAGGCTGGTTCCGAAGTATCGGCATTGCTTGGCCGAATGCCATCGGCGGTAGGCTATCAACCAACCTTGGCAACAGAAATGGGATTGATGCAGGAAAGAATTACTTCTACAAAAAATGGATCTATCACATCGGTGCAGGCGGTTTACGTACCTGCAGATGACTTAACCGATCCGGCGCCAGCTACAACATTTGCTCACCTTGATGCTACCACTGTATTAAGTAGAAAAATTGCTGACCTTGGAATTTATCCTGCGGTGGATCCATTAGATTCCACATCAAGAATTCTTACGCCAAAAATTGTTGGTGATGTTCATTATGATTGTGCGAACAATGTGAAATTAATTTTACAGCGCTATAAAGAATTACAGGACATCATCGCCATTCTTGGTATGGATGAATTGAGTGATGATGATAAGATGACCGTACAACGTGCAAGAAAAGTACAGCGTTTCCTGTCTCAACCATTCCATGTGGCCGAAGCATTTACAGGATTGAAAGGAGTACTTGTTCCAATTGAAGAAACAATTCGTGGCTTCAATATGATTATGGATGGCGAAGTGGATGAATATCCTGAAGCAGCATTTAACTTAGTTGGTACTATTGATGATGCGATAGAGAAAGGAAAGAAATTGATGGCAGCGGCGCAGGGATAAACCAGCCCCCTGTCCCCCGAAGGGGGAACTTAGGTTGAAGCTTCACACTTTGTATTGAGTTCTTTAAAGAATTTGATTTTATTTTTTATGTTACCAGCATTTGTTCCCTGATTAGGCTTTTGTTGCGTCGTCCCGATAATTATCGGGATACTTTTAGTAATTCTATTGTACATCGTGCTTCTGTTTGAAAGTTGCATATAGATTAATTCTTTCAGTAACAAAATAATTCAACTTCGTTTTCGATAATTGAAATTTTAAAAACAATAAACCACTTACTTCTTTCAGGGCTGTGAGTGGTAAGCCTCCCCTTCGGGGAGGTTTGGAGGGGCTTAGTATGGAATTTGATTTAGAAATTTTAGTTAGAGAAAATATAAAGAATATGACTGCTTACTCATCTGCAAGACATGAGTTCAGCGGCGATGCTTCAATTTTTCTTGATGCAAATGAAAACTCTTTTGGTTCACCTCTCTCTGTTAACTATAACAGGTATCCAGATCCCTTGCAATTGCGGGTAAAAGAAAAACTGAGCAAGATAAAAGGAGTTCCACCCCAAAATATTTTTCTCGGCAATGGCAGCGATGAAGTGATTGATTTGCTCTACCGCATTTTTTGTGAACCCGATTGTGATAATGCCATCATCCTGCCTCCCACTTACGGTATGTATAAAGTGTGTGCAGAAATGAACGGTGTGGAAGTGAAAACTATAAATCTTACAAAAGATTTTCAGTTAAACATTGAAGCAATTGAAGATGCGATTGAGCCGTTTACCAAACTGATTTTTATTTGTTCGCCAAACAATCCCACCGGTAACAGCATTAATCGTAACGATATTGAAATCATTCTGAATAATTTTG
>JANOJO010000197.1:0-2157 GCA_031418795.1 Bacteroidota bacterium
CTTATATTTTTGAACGAAGCGGCACCGGTTGGAAGCAAGCTCAAAAACTTGTGGCAAGTGACCGTTCGTCTTATGATGAATTTGGTTATTCAGTAGCAATAAGTGGTAACAATGCAATTGTAGGTGCCAGGCGAATTACCGAAACCGCGGATGAAAATACAAGAGAATTCACAGGTAATGCATATATATATTCCCGTAATGCAAACGGCGGATGGAGCCAGGTATTAAAAATAAATCCCGATGACAGAAAAGCGGAAGACCGTTTAGGAACCTCTGTTGCCATGTATGGCAGTTATGCCATCATTGGTTCTCCCGGCAACGATGTCATCAATCCGGATGATGGTGCTGTTTATGTTTACTGGCAAAGTGAAGATGGTAAATGGATACAAGCGCAAAAACTTTCATCTTCTGATCATGGTACCTATGCAAGAATGGGAATTTCTGTTGCCCTAAGTGAAGATTTTATTATTGCCGGGGCTGCAATAGAGCATAGGGACCTGGTGGGGAAAAATGAATTGTCAAATGCCGGGGCTGCCTACATATTTATGAAGCCAGTGAATAAACCGGCAACTAATCCATTAATAAGAAATTGAAATAGAATTAACAGATAATGAAAAACAAAAAAGTAGAGTTTATTACAACCCAACCTCAAAATATTTCAGCTATGCATATCATATAGCTTCTCCTAAAAAAGGGTTTTTAAATAAACTGGTCATAAAATAATTTATGAAAAAGCAAATCACTTTCCTCTCCTTCCTCATCACCATCCATTTATTATCATGGAGCCAGAAAACCATTCCAACTGATGTTCCCTGCACAGATGCCATAGCGCAAAATGCAAAAGGCAGATGGATCCATACAGCCAATAATGGCACTTATCACACAAAGGAAATAAGCAGCAGGCTTGATGAAATCCATAACCTGATTTTGAAAACTTATCCGCAGCCTACGGGTGTAGATGCCGTATGGCACCGTACTGCCGGCATCAGTTATTTCGGCGCAAAACGTAAATACTATAATACTAATGATGGCGGACTGACATTTGATTACTCGAACCTGCCTCATTTTACTTACTATTATTACAACGCCGGTTTCTTTCGCTATCAATGTGAGTATGGTAAAACCAATTCAATGCTGCCCGGTTATCCAGGTGAAACGGGCACCTTTCTCAATATCATTGCAAATAACAGCCTTGGAGAAACAGATGATAGCTGGACAATAAATGGCTTGCCGGTAATAATGCATAAACCAGCGTTGACAAAAAAAGAAGGCATCGAATTTCTATATCCTGAACCCGGGCGGAATGTTCGCCATGTTCTCCTTCATCGGAAAGGAATACTGCCGTATATACCCGTATCAAGAAAACAATACCTGGAATATTGTATTACTTATCATACCAAAATCTGGAATGAGACAATCCAATCGTTTGAACAAATTCCGGTTCGCTCATTAGAAGAACAGGAAAAAGAAAAAAAAGTAAAGATTGCAAAATTTGAAAAAGATTTCGGCAATGATCCAAAAAGATTAAAATCAGCAGTTGACTATTATCTCTCAGGTTACCAAACTGATCAAAAACAAAGAGAGGAAAGAGTAGCCACAGCAAAAAAGAATAAAGAAGATGAACTAAAAAAATTCACGGATGAATTGGAAAAAACAACAATGGAAGGGCTTCTTGATTCCCCTGCTATAGTATTGGTAAAATATCATTCCAGCCCGTCGGTCTTTGAAACAGATCCGGCGAAAGGAGGAATGCTGGTTACAGAAAATCCGGATTACATCCGCAGGGATCTGCCCAAACATGTACCGCAGTTTTTTATAGTATCGTGGAGATGGAATGACTGGGTGTCTCAAATAAAATTTGCAGAGATCTTTCAACAGGATTTTCCGTTTGAAAAATTGCAGGCGATGATTGATAACTAAAAAAAAAGCGCAATGAAAAATTATAAAATAAACCTGCTATTGTTTATTACGCCGTTTTTTCTTTCAGGCAATATTAAGCAAAACAAAAAAACGAACACAATTGATGAAGATAAATGGAGCGGTACAGTTAGTTTTTATGAAAAACGTACCGGGCCGGAAATCATCATCAGTGAATGGCGCATGGATGCAACCATAACGGATAATACAAGTACTGCCACTAATAAAAAGAAAAGTCAA
>JANOJO010000198.1:0-2471 GCA_031418795.1 Bacteroidota bacterium
GTAATCATCTTTACTATTCCTTCTGCTTCATCAACTAATCTTTTTGCTTCATCCATTGTTGGCTGATGAATAAACTCTAATAAATGTGCGCCTCTTTTTTCTGCATTAATCCACGGGCCTTCCAGGTGCAGACCCAGCAAATCTTTGCCTCCTCCATTCAAATATTGTTTTGCAACAGAAATTCCTTTGCTCATTAATTCGTTTGAATTGGTGGCAATCGTCAGTAAAAAGTTTGATGCGCCTCCCTGCAAACAATAATTATGTGTTGCATTGATTGCTTCAATTGATGGATTGGCAGAAAACAGATGACCGTTGCCACCATAAATCTGCAGATCAATAAATGCGGGAGAAATATTATTCCCTTTTAAATCATGAACCCCGTATTCATCAGGAATATCAGAATCATAAACAAAGCCAATAATTTTTCCTTCATCAACAAGAATGGATATGCCGGAAAAAATTTCTTTCCCTGAATAAATAGTGCAGTTGGTAATTACTTTTTTCATCAGGGATTAATTATAAACGAATCGCCATCTTTCCAAAAAGGAAGTTTTGATCTTACTTCATCTAGTTTTTGTTTCTGCAATGTAATTGTAAACACGTCTTCTCCATTTTCTTTTTGATAAAGAATTTCTCCCATGGGGTCAATCACCATGCTGTTGCCATTATAATAAATATCGTTGCCATCTTTACCTACCCGGTTTACGCCAACCACATAACACTGGTTTTCTATTGCTCTCGCCTGCAATAAAATTTTCCATGCTTGAATACGCCGCTCAGGCCAGTTGGCTACATAGATTAATAAATCGTATTCCGGAAGGTTATCAGCCTCACCCCCCAACCCCCTCTCCTCATTGAGAGGGGGAGTTTGCCTTGCCCATACAGGAAAACGCAGATCGTAACAAACCAGCAAATTAATTTTCCATCCTTTTACTGATGCAATCAATCTTTTGGCTCCGGCAGAAAATTTTTCATCCTCTCCTGCATACGCAAATAAATGTCTTTTATCATATACACCATATTGGCCGTTGGGCAACATCCATATAAGGCGGTTGTAGTACTCTGGTCTCACCGTCCCGGCCTGACCAACACTGGAAAAACTGTTATCATTAATAATAACACTGCCCGTAATGATTATTTTTTTTTCAGCAGCAATTCTTTTCATCCATTTCACGGTTTCACCGTCCATTGTTTCTGCAAGCTGTTCCGGTTTCATACTAAATCCTGTGCTGAACATTTCTGGTAGTATTACAATTTCTGTTTTAGAAGAAATACTTTTTATTTTTTCTTCCAGCATGTTCAGGTTGGCTGCCGGGTCTTCCCAGTGGAGCTGTGTTTGTATGCCGGTGATGGTGAGGGTTGACATGGTTGTAAAGTTATTAAGTAAAGAAGAAGTTTTATCTATACAATTTTACTGTGATTACAGGGGCTAGGTATATACACTCTTGGTTGAAGTAAAACTCTTTCTTTTCTCTTCCTTTCCTCTACAAAAAATATTTAGTAGCTTTAATCAATGAAAAAAGTTGTGCTGAATATTCCTGACTCTCTTGAGTTGTCAGATAAGGAAGTTGCTATGCTGCTGGCCACCAGCATGTATGAAAAAGGGAAACTTTCCCTGGGGCAGGCTGCCGAACTGGTGGGGCTTACAAAAAAAACTTTTGCTGAATTGCTCAGCCATTATGATGTTTCCATATTTAATTACCCAGCTACTGACCTTTCAGGTGATATAAAAAATGCTTAAGCATATTATTTCTGACACTTCTTGTTTTATCCTTCTTTCAAAAATTGACGAGCTGGATATTCTTAAAAAAGTTTATGGCGAAATATTTACAACTCCTGAAGTGGCCGCAGAATTTGGTGAGCCGTTACCGGGTTGGGTAAAAATAATATCATCAACTGATAAAAACCTTCAATTGCTATTGGAACTGCAAATTGATAAAGGTGAAGCCAGCGCATTGGCACTTGCTCTTGAAAAAATTAAAAAAACAGATTTCCGGATAACTGAAGAAATTGAAAAAGAGATTTTATTATTGGTAAAAGAATAATATTCCACCCATCATTTTAACTCTCCCAACTCAACCAGTTTCCGTATTTTGCCAGTCAAAATTTTTACATTATGCTTTTCAGAAAACAAGCAAAGAAGTTCACCTTCGTGATTTTTGTACAATTTATTTTTATCTTTCTTTTTGCTCAACCCGGTGTGCCGGTAACCAAGTGGACACCCGATGGCAGTTCTTATTACCTGGTGGAAAAAGGCGAGATAATAAAAACCGATCTGCCTTCTCAAAACAAATCAGTCTTCATCAGTAAAAAACAACTGATAACAAAAGGCGGAGATACTATTTTGCCCCGCAGCTTTCAACTTTCTCCAGATGGCAAACTGGCGCTGATTTATACAAATGCAAAAAAAGTATGGCGCTATCCCACCCGTGGCGATTACTGGTTGATGACCCTTGCCACAGGTCAATTAA
>JANOJO010000199.1:0-1832 GCA_031418795.1 Bacteroidota bacterium
GTTCAGCAACTCTTCACTCAGTCCATCGGAGAAGTATTCCTGGTCTTTACCTGCACTCATGTCAACAAAAGGAAGAACTGCAATTGATTTGTCTGCAACCGAATCATTTTTAGCCAAGAAATTTTTATAAATAAAAAAAGCCGCTACAATTAACAAGATGAATGAAAGAGCTGCAATGATATTTCGCTTCCGAACATTTTTTTTCTTCAGTTTCCCTTCCAGCTTTTTCCGCTGGGGTACAAACAGTCCATCATTTGTCAAAGCAAAAACTTCCATTGATTTGCCTACATTCTTAAATTCAAAATGACCCAGCGATTTAGAAGTGATGGAATCATTGTTCTTTATTTTATTATGAACTTCTTCGGAAATAAGAATGGTATTCTCCAACCCCAGCGATTGAACTCTTGATGCCACGTTTACTCCGTCACCCAATGCCTTTGCATCTTCAAAAAAAACTTCGCCGATATGTAAACCAATACGAAGGGGAACAACCGGTTCAGTTTTTAAATCTTTTTGTACGGCTAAGGAACAATTAACTGCATCGGTGGCACTGGAAAAAATACAAAGGCTTCCATCACCATAATAATTTATTACCTGGCCATTAAAATGTGTGACCCATTTTTCAAGAGTACTGTTATAGTGTTTGATGACCGCCACTGCCTTAGTCTCATTTTGCTGCATCAACGCCGTGTACCCGACAATGTCGGTAAACATAATGGCGGCGAGCTGGCGGGATTGAGTCAAATGTTTAATTTATTTTATAAAAGATATTTTAATCTGCCGTTAAGTTCATCTTTTTCAAAAAAGCATTATGCCGCGGATCACTCTCCAGGTTTTTCAAAAGAGGGTCGCCCTTTAAATATGTAAACCTTGACTCTCTGGCTAAGTAAGATTTTTCCAGATACTCAAAGGCTATATCCTTTTCTCCACGAACGGCATAAATTTCGGCAATCTGGTACATATTGTTTTTTTGAAACTTAATTATATAATCACTTAGCAGTTTATCAACTTCTTTTTTGCGACCGAGAGCCTCGTATGTTAGTATCAAACCAAAACTTCTCCAGGCTTCCTCACCTGCTTCCTGTAGCATCTCGGCTAATGCCAAATCAGGTTTTCCCTGCAACAGATATACTTTGCCAAGGAAAATATGTGCACGGGGAAACTGAGGATTCAGTTCCAAAACTTTTTTGTATGCTACAATGGCTTCTTCAAGGTGATTGGCATGATACAAGAGTTGTCCAAAACTAAAATAGGTATGACCTTGTACCGGGTCAAGGGTTATTGATTGTTTAGTCAACCGGATCGCTTCATCAAAGCGGCCTGTGCACCGGTACAAAAATCCTGTAATTCTCAAAGCATCAGCATTTCCCGGCTCAAGCTTCAGGGCCTTTTGAAGTTCCGCTTCTGCTCCATCCCAGTCAAAATGAAACATCTTTATTCCTCCTAATAACTTATATCCTTCTGCCTGGCTACCGTCAAGTTCTATGGATTTAGTGGCGGCTTCCCGTGCTTTTTCATAAGCCTGGTTCCGATCAATCCATCCCCAACTTGCTTGCAGGTAATAACAATTTGCCACCGCTGCCCAACTACGGGCATTCAATGAATCTATTGCCAAAGCCTTAAGGTAAAAATCAAGAGCTTTAGCAAGGTTGTCTTTATCTCTTTTTACAACGAAATAATTTCCTTGAAGTATAAGATTATAAACTTCCGTATTAAGGGTTGAAGATGTTGTCTTGATATTAGTAGCAAGGAGTGTAAGCTTTAGTTGCTTCACAACGGCACCGGCTATATCATCTTGTAAATTAAAAATGTCCTCAAAGTCCCGGTTATAT
>JANOJO010000200.1:0-10496 GCA_031418795.1 Bacteroidota bacterium
TAATTCTTTCCACAGCCACCCAATTCAAAGAAGTTCTACAACGGCCCGTAAAAAAGGTTCCATCGCTGCGTGATGTTACAATTGTAAATCTTTTTTACGAAAATTCAACAAGAACAAGATTTTCATTTGAGCTGGCTGAAAAAAGACTGAGCGCAGATACAATCAGTTTTGCAGTATCCGGATCATCAGCAGCAAAAGGCGAAACATTGCTGGATACTGTAAACAATATTTTATCCATGAAAGTGGATATGGTGGTGATGCGGCACAGTGCAAGCGGCGCCCCACATTTTTTAGCCAAACATATTCCTGCGGCAATCATCAATGCAGGCGATGGAGTAAATGAGCATCCTACTCAGGGATTGCTCGATGCATTTTCTATGAAAGAAAAATTCGGAAAGCTTGAAGGATTAAAAGTTGCTATCATTGGCGACATTATGCACAGCCGTGTGGCAATGAGTAATATTTACCTGTTAAATAAAATGGGTGCAAAGGTAACAGTATGCGGTCCGCCCACATTAATTCCAAAATATATAACCGAAGCATTTGGCGTGGAAGTAAATTATAATCTGAAAGAAACTTTGGAATGGTGCGATGTGGCAAATGTGTTGCGCATTCAATTAGAAAGACAGAACCAGGTTTTATTTTCATCGCTGCGTGAATATAATCTTGCTTATGGTTTAAAAAGAAATTTATTAGACAGCCTCAGTAAAGAAATTGTGGTGATGCACCCGGGGCCAATCAACAGGGGAGTAGAGATTGACAGCGATGTGGCAGACAGCAAGCAATCAATTATTTTGCAACAGGTGGAAAATGGTGTGGCAGTAAGGATGGCGGTGTTATATTTACTTAGCCCCCAAACCCCCTAAAGGGGGCTTTAATGAACTATATTTGAATAATCATTGTATAAAAAATTATTCCAATAATTAATAACAATGCAACGTATTTGTTTATTTCCCGGCACGTTTGATCCGCTCACACTCGGTCATGTTGATATTATCAACAGGGCAATTCCTTTATTTGATAAAATTATTGTTGGCATTGGAATTAATACTTCAAAGGCTCCCATGTTTACGCCTGAGCAGCGGCTGGCCTGGATTAATGAAATATATAAAGATGAAGAAACAGTAGAAGGAGCAGTTTACGAAGGTCTCACAGTTGAATATTGTAAAAAAATAGGTGCTCATTTTATTTTACGCGGCATCCGGTATGTCAGCGATTTTGAATATGAAAAAACGATTGCCGATGCCAACCGTACTTTGGATAAATCAATTGAAACTATTTTTTTAACCGGCGAACCAAAATATACTTCTGTGGCTTCTACTATTGTAAGAGATATAATCAGGAATGGGGGAAATGCCGCACCTTTTCTGCCGGAGCAGGTTGCCAGTACAATTAAGTAAATCTTATATATTTTTACAAACTGTAGTTTATCTCCGGCACGTTTATTAAATAATAGCAAAATCATTTAACGTGAAAAGCATTTTTACTTTTTTAGTATTTATTGTTTTTACAATAACCGTTTCTGCCCAGCAAAGAAACTGGGTGGATGTTTGGAATACCAGCAATAATTTTTTTGAAATAAAAAATGCTTTTAATGAAGCGTACCGCAATATTGATCTTTCCACAGTAAAAGGATGGAAGCCTTATAAGCGGTGGGAAAATTATTATGAAAGCCGGACATTCCCCACAGGCGATATTGCGGCTTACAGGCAATCTGTAATTAATTACAGAACAAATATTAATCCTAACCTGTCTGTACAAAATACAACTGCATCAAACTGGCAATTGATTGGACCAACTGCATTGCCAACAAACGGAGGTGGTGCAGGCCGGATAAATAATGTAAGATTAATACCCGGCACAACAAATCAATTTGTAGTAGCTACACCCGGCGGCGGAGTATGGAAATATGACGGCAGTACCTGGACTACTTCATCAGATTTTTTAACCCGTATTGGTTTTGCTGATATTGCAATTGATTATACTAATACAAGCATTATGTATGCAGCCAGTGGAGATAATGATGCTGGTGATGCACCCGGTATTGGTATGTTTAAATCAACTAACGGCGGAAGCAGTTGGTCGGCATCAGGCTTAACTTCTGTTTCAAGATTTTACCGGCTAATTATGCATCCATCAAATCCTGCTATTCTTTTAGTTTCTACCAACTCTGGTATTTATCGTACCATTAATTCTGGTTCATCATGGACACAGGTATCAACAGAAACTAATATCAGGGATTTGGAATTCAAGCCCGGCGATCCGGGTATTATTTATGCATCCAAAATGTCGGCCAGCGTAATTTTATTCAGATCATCTGACGGAGGTGCAAGTTTTTCAAGCTCTGGTGTTGGTACAGGATTACCGGTAGCATCAAATGGCAGAGCCATGATAGCAGTAACTCCACACGATGCTAATTATATTTATATGATTATTGGAAATCCATCTGACAATGGTTTCAAAGGAGTTTACAGATCAACAGATGGTGGTGTGAACTGGACAACACAATCAACTACTCCCAATCTTTTAGGATGGAGTAATGCAGGTAGTGATACAGGCGGTCAGCAATGGTATGATTTGGCAATTGCTGCTTCACCAATAAATAAGGATATAGTAATTGTTGGTGGCGTTAATGTATGGCGATCACTTGATGGTGGCAGCAACTGGCAATTAGCAGGACATTGGACTGGCTCAGGCGCACCTTATATTCATGCCGATATTCATGATCTTAATTTTGATGCAAACGGAACTACAGTATATGCCGGATGCGATGGTGGCATTTTTAGAAAAGATGATATCACATCTTCTTCTGCATGGACTGATTTGAGCAATGGCCTGGCTATTGCACAGATGTACAGAATGGGGCAGTCCACACAAAGCCAGAATAAAGTATTAACCGGCTGGCAGGATAATGGAACAGCATTATGGACCGGGCCTGCTACCTGGCAGCGTGTAATTGGCGGCGATGGTATGGAATGTTTGATTGATTACTCTACAGATAATTTTCAATACGGAGAACTTTATTATGGAAACATACGCCGCTCTTCAAATGGCGGCGGATCTTTTTCTACAATAGTTGGCAGTGGTGGCGCTGCGGGTACAGTGAATGAAGATGGTGACTGGATAACTCCTTTTGTAATTAATCCCAGAAATCCAACTTCACTTTATGTTGGTAAAACAAGAATTTATAAATCTACTGACCGCGGTACTACATGGAATACACATCCATTAATTGGCTCATCAGGAAATATTGATGCCATAGCCATTGCATCATCTGATACAAATTTTATTTATGCAAGTAAATCGGCGCAGTTATGGAAATCTGTAAATAATGGAATTAGCTATGTGGAAATAACAGCAGGTCTTCCGGGTTTGTTCATTACTTCAATTGCAGTGGATGAATCAAGCGCAAATAAAATTTATGTTACAGTTGCCGGCAGTTCTGCTGCCAATAAAGTTTTTATGTCAACAGATGGCGGATCAAACTGGATAAATATTTCAACAGGCTTACCCAATTTATCTGCAAACACAATTGTATTGGATACGATGAGCAATGCAAATGCAATGTATGTTGGGATGGATGCAGGTGTGTATTACCGTGATGATAATACAGGTAGTTGGGCTACATTTAATACCAACCTGCCGAATGTGGAAATAACAGAACTTGAAATACAATATGCAGCGCAAAAAATTCGTGCTGCTACTTATGGCAGGGGATTGTGGCAAAGTAATCTTGAATCTGGTTCTGCAAATTTTCTTAACGCAACATTTTTATCCGGCACAGCAAATATTTGCCGTGGCGCTACAATTCAATTTACTGATAACTCTACCGGCAACCCCGCACCCACCGGATGGGCATGGTCATTTCCGGGTGGTACACCATCATCTTCAGGTGTACAAAATCCAATTGTAACTTATAATACAAACGGAAATTATTCTGTTACTCTTACAGTAAGCAATGGAATAAATTTCAGCACGGTTACTTTAAATAATTATGTAACTATTACAAGCGTCACACCCACACTGTTTATTACCGGTGATGCAGAAGTATGCCAGGGATCATTAGCTTCTTTCAATGTTACGGGTACTAATTTGGGCACACCAACATATAATTGGGTGGTAAATGGAGTTCCTGTTGGAGTAAATGGTTCTTTATTTACAAGCAATACACTGAATGATGGAACTGTTATCAGGTGTGATGTAATATCAACTGCTGCATGTGCTCAGCCAAACACAGCACAAAGCAATGGATTAACACTCAGGGTAAAACCAATTCCACCTAAACCAATAATCACTGCAGTTTATGGAGTGATGACAAGCAGTAATACAACAGGAAATCAATGGATGCTGAATGGAGCAGATATTGCCGGCGCAACCGGCATTAGTTTTAATGCAACAAAAGATGGAAGATATTCAGTGAAAACATTTCTTAACGGATGTGTATCGCAAACCAGTGATGAAGTGAATGTGAAGATCGAGGGTTTGTTTAAAGTATATCCTGTTCCCAATCCCGGTGATCTTTCAGTTGTTTTTTATGTGCCGGTTAGCGCTGCAAAATACAGTTTGAAAATTTACAGTGCCGCCGGGCAATTAGTACATCATGAAGAGAACAGCACCGTGGCTGGAATATTAGTAAGGCAGCTTGATATTAAAAGATTGAATGCAGGCATTTATCATGTGCGGATTATTGCTGGTGTGAAAAAGTATAACCGATCATTTATTAAAGTAACTCAGTAAACTATTTACCCGTCCCATCCCGTCAAAGATTTGACGGGATGGGATGTGCTTTTTTTATGGCTATTTGGTTTGATAAAAATATTAACCTGGATAATATTAAATCACTGGGGCAGGATACCATGAGTGATCATCTTGGTATTGAATGGATGGAAATAGGAGAAGACTTTATTAAAGCTAGGATGCCGGTAGATAACAGAACTATGCAACCGCATGGTTTATTGCATGGCGGCGCTTCCTGTGTATTGGCAGAAACTGTGGGCAGCATCGCTTCTTACTTAGTTATTGATTCGTCAAAATATTTTTGTGTGGGTCTTGAAATTAATGCCAACCATATTCGTTCGGCAAAAGAAGGTTATGTTATTGGTAAAGCCATGCCGCTGCATTTAGGAAACAGCACACATGTTTGGGATATAAAAATTGTTGATGAAAAGGAAAAACTTATTTGTGTTTGCAGGCATACAGTTGTCATCATCAAAAGAAAAGATCAAACACGGTAACTATCGGGTGAGGATGCGAACCCCGCATCCAGTACATCCTGAACTGAAGAGAAAGAATTACTCTGATATTTTTTCATTCCATCTTTTTTCACCCATTCTAATTTTGAAATATCTTCTTCTGTTTGCGGTATTAATTTTTGTTCACCGGTGATTTTCATTTTAAACCAGCTTGTTTCTTTTAAAATATAACGGCTGCCTTCGTGATAAGTGTGGTAAGTAGTGAGCAAAGGAGAAATAAGTTTAATATTTCGCAAACCAGTTTCTTCTTCTGTTTCTCTTACTGCACAATCTTCAGGTAATTCATTTTTATCCTGTTTACCTTTTGGTAAATCCCATTTTCCTCTGCGAAACATCATCAATACTTCTTCATTTTCATTTAAAACAAAACCGCCTGCGGCAAATATTAAAGTGAATTTTTTAAAGAACGCTTTTCGAAGTTCCGCTAAGTCATTATGAAAATAAATACCTGCATGTATTTGAGGTTCCTGCATTTCATGCACCATACTATTGATGGCAGATGTATTTAATTCATCAATAAAAACAGCATCATCATGGTGTAAATAGGGCTGTAAGGATGAATCCACATCATCGCAAAGAAAAAGCGGCTTGTTATCGAAGTAGATTTTTATATACATAGTCTTTAGCTTTAAGATTTGAGCAGTAAAGATTTTTCGAAGTAGATGTCTCGTAACTCACAACTCACAACTCACAACTCACAACTCACAGCTCACAGCTTTTCTTTACTTTCGCCACATGAGCGATGCTAAAGTTGTAGCTGAAAAACTTCTTCAAGTTAATGCAGTAAAATTAAACCTGGAAAATCCCTTTACCTGGGCCAGTGGGTGGAAAAGCCCCATCTATTGTGATAATCGTAGAATATTGTCTTTCCCTTTTACAAGAGATTATATAAAATCTGAGTTGTGTAATGTTGTTTTTGAAAAATTTCCTGATGCAGAGTTGCTGGCTGGTGTGGCTACTGCCGGCATTGCCTGGGGCGCCATGGTTGCCGACCAATTGAAGCTACCATACATTTATGTAAGGCCAAAACCAAAAGAACATGGCCTGGGAAACCAGATTGAGGGATTTTATAAACCAGCACAGAAAGTAGTAGTGATAGAAGATCTTGTTTCTACAGGCAAAAGTAGTTTACAGGTGGTGGATGTGCTTAAAAATGCGGGGCTTGAAATTGAAGGAATGGTTTCCATATTTACCTACGGATTTCCTGTTGCTGCCGAAATGTTTGAAAAAGCAGGAGTGAAGTATTGCCCGCTTACAGATTATCCAACGCTGATTCAACTTGCAACTGAAAAAGGAATAGTATCATCTGATCAGCAAGAAATTTTGTTAAAGTGGCGCAACGATCCTGCAGGATGGAGTGGTGTTTTGTAAATTGCTGTAAATCGGCTTCCATGAAAAAAATATTTATTCCTCTCGCTTCGTTTGCGGTCTTTACATTTACTTCATCTGCCCAGGTAAAGCCTTTGCAAACCGCCAAAATTAAAACACCTACTGTTGGCTGCGAAGCATGTAAAACCAGGATTGAAACCTACCTGAAACGATACGATGGCATTACTTATATCATGGTAAACTGGCGGCGAAAAGAGACCACCGTAAAATTTATTACCGACAGAATAAATATCGAAGAAATAAAAACTGCCATTGCCAACGCCGGGTACGATGCTGATGATGTACCTGCAACTGAAGATATTTACAAACGACTTCCAAAGACCTGCAAGAAGCCTGAAGATGGGGGACCTGCAAAAGCTCCAAATATTCATGCACCGCCTGTGCCAAAAGTTTAATAATTTTTTTTAATTCATGCTCCGCAAAAAGCGGGGTATTTTTTTGCCCGGCATTGCCTGTCTTTTTAAAACTTTCGGTAAATAGTTTTTAGAAAATTTCTTTCAGCATCCCCGGCTGACCATTCCAAATAATAATAAAGCAGGCGGGCAGGCACTTTTCATTTCTGTCCGAATCATACTCATAAAAATGAAACTGATTTTTGTTTACCAAATCCAAGTCTCCATTTTAATGCTAACATAATTACTATTCTAAAATTTTCAATGGTTCAAAAAAATACAAAATTCAAGGGCTTGAATATTATTAACTATATCGTTGATTGTCTTATTTTAATAAACAATATTGAATATTTAAAACTTAAATATAATTTAATGAAAACTGGGTTTACATTGGTTTTTCATTTCAAATATAAAATTGAAAAATTAAAATTCTTGTTTACTGAAAATCAAATAGTAAACACCGGTGACTTAACTTCTATTTTAGAAAAAATAAATACTTAGGAAAAATTTTAATTCATGGACAAATCAATATGACTGCATAAAATCTTCCTCCCGCCTACCCCATGCAATAAGAGGAGTCTTTGATGATTTCTTGGCTGATTTTTTAAAAAGAATGGTAATCCTGGAATGCGTTTTTTTCTGAACCGGATATTTGAAAATCCATGTCCGCATTATGGATTATTTATGTGCAGGTTTTCTATTCTTCAAAAAGGGTTAAGACATGGTTTTTGGAAAATAAAACCGGAAGAAAAGTTATCACAGGAGAAAATTTTTTACCACAATCAAAGCAAAACAAGAAATTGAAATAGCAAACCGAATCATTATTTCAAAATATTTCAACCCCCGTCCGAACGCCTGCCCGACTGGTCATTCAGGTTGGGGTCATCCGGGCGGAATTCTTTACCACCAAACCAACAGGCCAGGTTCGTTCGAACGCCTGCCCGACTGGGTCATTCAAGCGGGGTTCATCCGGGTGGAAAAAATGCCTTGGTTTATCGCTGAGTTTTAATATTGTAAAAGTACATGATGGTGAAATAAAAGTGGAAACCCCGCTAGCCGGACGGGCAGTGAAAGAAAGTGACGGAACAACATTTTTTATTATCTTATCTGCTTAATACATAAATTCACCGCATGAAAATTTTAGTAGTTGACGACGAAAAAGATGTCAAGATTCTTTTTGAACAACGTTTCAGAAAAGAAATCAAAGACAAGGAAATGGAATTTGTTTTCGCCTTCTCCGGCGAAGAAGCTTTAGTCTATATGGATAAACATGAACATGAAGCGGTATTAATTTTATCCGACATCAACATGCCCGGCATGAGTGGCCTGGACCTGCTGGGCAGAATAAAACAAAAATATGTAAAGCCACCTCCATTGGTAATGATGCTTACAGCTTATGGGGATAAGGAAAATTTAAGAATCGCAGCAGAATTAGGCGCAGATGATTTTCTTTCTAAACCGGTTGATTTTCCTGCATTAAAAGTAAAATTAAAATCCTTAAAGTGATGGCAAAAATATTAGTGGTGGATGATGAAATGGATTTGGAAATACTCATCAAACAAAAATTTCGTCAGAAAATACGGGAGCATGAGTACGAATTTGTTTTTGCAGCAAACGGTAGAATTGCACTTGAACAATTAGTGCAGCATACGGATGTGGATGTTGTGCTCAGCGACATCAATATGCCGGAAATGGACGGACTTACTTTACTTACCAAACTGAATGAACAAAATGGTTTATTAAAATCTGTTATCGTTTCTGCATATGGCGATATGGATAATATCCGCACGGCAATGAACCGCGGCGCATTTGATTTTATTACCAAGCCGGTAAATTTTGAAGACCTTGAACTGACAATGGAAAAAACTATCAAACATGTATTGCAGTTGCGGGAAACTATGAAAGCCATCAAAGAAAATAATATTCTTAAAATGTATGTGGATGAAACGGTGTTGAATTTTATGGGTGGCCGTGAATTTGAATCATCTCTGATTGCAAATGAAACAGTGGAAGCCACGGTTGCATTTTATGACATTTGCAGTTTTACTTCTATCAGCGAAAATGAAACACCAGATACCGTAGTGAGGTTGCTGAACAGTTATTTTGATGTGATGGTAAAAGAAATACTTGCACAGGGAGGGTATGTTGACAAATTTATCGGCGATGCAATCATGGCTGTTTTCCGCGGCGAATATCACCTCGACAGGGCTATTGACGCAAGCCTTGCAGTGAGAAAGATAATAGAGGAACTGCCCAACGAATCAGGCAATATATTTTTTAAACCCAAAGTTTCCATTGGCATTAACAGTGGTGAAATGATTTCAGGAAATATTGGTTCTGCAAATCTGCGCCGTCTGGATTATACAGTAATTGGCGATGCAGTAAATATTGCACAGCGATTACAAACGGCAGCAAAAGATGGACAGATAATCATCAGCGAAACTTCTTTTGAAAAAGTAAAAGAATCTTTTAATTGTAAACGAGTAGGGGAGATCAGTTTGAAAAATAAAACAAACCCATTAGTTATTTATGAAGTTATGGATTGAAAATGCTTTGACTTTCCTCTTTTTTAAATTTACAATTTCCTGTAGCTTATCCTTCCCGGTGTTTTTATTTGACAAGCATGTATAAATTTAACCATCAATTTTTTTATTCGATGTCTCCTATTGCACGGGGTTACTGCTATACACAATGCCTGCATACCGTAAACCCCGTGTGGACGCTTTCTTTTTATTGTAGATTATTGAGGAGACCCCGCAAGTACAAAAGTGTATGCCCGGCTTATTAATTGCCAACATCATCTTGAATAGCCGTATGAATCGAGAGGTTCATGTACGGTTCTGTGAAGAGCAGGGGGTGAAAATCCCCTTGCTTACTCGACTGGTGGTAGTTTATCTTATTAATCTTTTCATTACTTCTTAATGAGAATTATCCTTTGATTAATGCTTTTAAGAACATCTGCACATTTTCTGATCTTCCGATGGGTTCTAACAAAAATATAAAAAGGTTAACGCCCAAGGCAAGATACGTAGCAGGATGTTTGAGTTTTCTGTATTTCCATGCACCTAAGAGTAGCATTCCTATGATCAGTATTTGTGTAAAGTAAATGGGAAGAATGATATTGATGTTTGGAAATTCTTTAATATGCAGATCAACATACACATTTTGAATTCCACGACCCAGAGCTGGCATCATAATAATAAATACCGTTGATATCAGCCACCATGCATGATTTTCTATTTCTTTTCTGTGAATAATACTTTTTATGACAGCGAATCCGAAGGCTGTCATCATTACAATTTCCACTGCAGCAACACCAAAAAAGAACCAAGGTTGAAATGGCCCAAACTGTTCGGGTGTTGCTAAAGCTTTTTGAGTTGTGACAATGTCTCTGTGCATCATACTCAAAGCAGTTAAACAAACACCTCCGGCTATGAACATCCCAATGATACCATTAGTTCTA
>JANOJO010000201.1:0-2038 GCA_031418795.1 Bacteroidota bacterium
TTCTGTCTGCCCCTACCGGGCATAGTCTGTCCCCTTCGGCATTTCCTTTTATTATGTAGTTATCCGGGGCAAAAGATCCTGATTGAAGGCTCGTAAGACAGGTATTTAATGTCTGGCCAAAATCCAACTCAGTTTGCCATATACCAAAAACAAGGGCATCGTTCGAATCAACAGGATTGATATTCTTAAAATGTATTTTTAAAGAAGTTTCATTAGTAAACTTGAGAATCGTATCAGTAGAACGTACATTAGCAGCATCCATGGCAAAATCTCTCCAGAAATATTGCGGGATCTCACTGAAGGAAAAATAAAAGCTTGTAGCTGCATCCCACTTTTTAAACTTCAGGTCAAAATAACCTCTTGAATCTATTTGTGCTTTACCCAACTCTTTAGTTTCCGAATAGCCAAACCAAACCCCGCCGGTAGAATAATAGCCTTTCACAACAACATAAGCATTTGTAACCGGCTGCCCCGATTTATCATCTATTGCTCTGCCCCTGAATTCGATTAAAGGATCATTAATAAGATCATATTTTCTGCATCCAGAAACGAGAAACAGTAGCATAAAGAAAGAAAAAATTTTCATGGATGATCTAATTTTTAATATCAAACCTGCCTGCAGTTACTGAACTGCCAATAACAGAAAATTCAAAGCGTCCACTGATTATTTTGTTAACTGTATCCAACTTGATTATTTCAATCCATCCAGTATGAGTGCTATCGGTAGTTGTGAAATAAAGTGCTCCATAATCTTTAACCAGGTGTTCATTAAAATAACTTGCAAAATCCAGAATAAACGTGTTTTTGTTTAACGGGTATATTCCTGGTTTAAGAAAGTATTCCGCCGATTCGTTTCTAATAAACAATTCGACTCTTTCAATATACGGTCTCTGAGCAACAATATATAAATGCATTCTACCATTATTGGGGCGAGGCCAAAACCCACCCGAAATAGCAGGAACATATAAGCCTGTGCCAAAACTTAAATATCCTTCGGCTATCCAGCATTTGCCGTTTATCTTACATGCAAATATGTTTTTACCAGTAAGTGACAAAGGCGGAAGATTAACGCCTTCACAATCTTTCTTACAGCTTACAATTATTAATACAGACCAAAGTGCAACAAAGAGTATAGGTTTGATAAATATTTTCATACGCCGAAGTTTTCCGCTATAAAGTTCTGAAATGGTATTTAGAATAAAATTGACAAAAGTCAAGAGATCAGAATTTTTCAAAAGTCTTGATATTTGTCAACCAGAAAAGATGAACTCAGGAATTCTTTTTATGAAATTTACTGCGCACCCTGCTAAGGGTTTCTTCATTCATGCCAAGATAAGTAGCGATATGTTTCATAGAAACTCTTGTTACTAATTTGGGGTGGTTATCTATAAAAAATTTATATTTTTCTTCAGCAGTATGTTTTCTCAGCATTTGTGTTCTTAATTCTGACAGGTAAAATGAATACTCTACTTGTTTTCGTCCGATAATATTAAACTCCGGAAACTCAGCATAAAGTTTTTGAATATCGTTATAATGAACACAGGCCAACACAGTATCTTCCTGCGTTTCTAAAAATTCATTCCCCGGTTTACGGGTATAAAAACTGATCCATGAAGTAATAATAAATCCTTCATCCATCAATCTTGAAGTAATGTCTTTTCCTTCATTCAGGTAATAAGCCCTTACCAAACCATTTACCACCATACAGGCATAATTATTTGTGTCGCCTTCCTTTAGCAAAATTGTTTTTTTGGGATAGGTTGTAATTTTAGTTATATCCCTGATTCTTCCCGTAAGTTCTTCGCCCATGGGGTAAAGTGCATTTAACCGGGTTATCAGTTTTTCAATCATAATCTTAAATTACAAATGAAATAGTGCAGCGCCAAAAAAAGGAAAAAGTTTTTGCAACAAATAAAAAAGGCTGCCGCAATAAAATACGGCAGCCTGATTATAAAAAATGAATCGCTATTTTTTTGTTGGCAGTTCAAATTTTAACCGGGCAAAATAATAAGCCCCGTTAAAGCCATGCTGCTGCACC
>JANOJO010000202.1:0-1679 GCA_031418795.1 Bacteroidota bacterium
AAACAATCAAAGCGCAGCTTGTCCATTGTTTCCAGCATCCGCGGATGTACATAATAACTCTGGAAGCCGATATGATTATAATGACGGACATAATTGGGCTCGCCGGTAAGCATTTCCATTAAAAAATTATCGCAACGAAAATCGGAGTCAAGGTTCAGGTCAACCAGTGCATCTACATTGGTTACTTCGATGATAGATTTGTTTTGCTCATATGCATAATACTGTGCCAGCGTAAGATCATGCGATCCGCCCAATACGATAACTGTTTTTCTTTCATTAATCAGTTCATTGATCACGGTTCTTAATGCGGCGTATGTATCTGCCAGCCCGGCTCCTTTGCGCAGGTTGCCCAGATCAGCAATACGGATATCAGGGTGCCAGAAGTATAACTGGTAAAATTGTTTACGTATAGCATCAGGTGCAGCGCTGTATGTCATGTGCAGTCCGTTGCCCCGTTGCTCCCCACAACCAATAACAATAAGATCTGCCTCGTCCACATCAGGAAAACTTTCTTCGTCATGAATTTTTATAGCATTACCCAGCTGGCCCTCTTTATAGCCCTGGTCAAAAGATAATTCGGCTTTACTGATGGGTGAAAGAAAATCGGCGATGTTGAGATAGTCTGACATGCGGTGGAATTAACAACAAACTTACTGAAAACCAAAGTCATCCGGATGAACATATTTGTAATTTGTAACTACCTTTCCATTTTTAATTAAATTTTTTTTATTACAAAAAAGAAATTTCATGTTACGGGCAGCAATACTTATTGGGGACTGTGTTTAATAAATCTGGAAATGAAAAAACAAATAATATTCATCATAAGTTTTTTTGCTCTTTCAATACCTGTTTATCCGCAGGCAGGGGGTCAGCATATTTCTGGAATAGTACAGGACAGATCTTCGAAACTGCCTGTTGAATTTGCAACCGTACAGCTAATACAGACTAATGATAGTGCTATTTTAAAAACAACAATCACTGACCGTAAAGGAAAGTTTATAATAGATAAAATTGCAGCGGGCAACTATGTTCTCCGTTTTAGTTTTATCGGCTATGAAAAAACTGTTTTGGCCATTACAGTTAATCAGCAAAAAGAAAATATTGGCACTGTTGAAATCGGGCTTCTTTCAAAAAATATGAGCGAAGTGGTGCTAACCTCCCGTAAATCTTTACTGAATACTTCCATTGACAGAAAAGTGTATAATGTAACCCAGGATATAATGGCGCAAAGTGGATCGGCCAGCGACATTTTGAAAAATATTCCTTCGGTGGAAGTAGATATTGAAGGAGCGGTAAGTTTAAGAGGTTCGTCAGATGTAATGATACTTATTAATGGCAGGCCTTCGCCGCTGATGGGAAAATCGAGAGCAGAAATATTACAACAGTTGCCGGCCAACACTATTGAACGCATCGAAGTCATCACGAATCCTTCTGCCAGGTATAAACCGGATGGTACATCAGGTATTATAAATATTGTAATGAAGAAAAACACAAAGGCCGGCTGGAATGGCACCACTATTATTAATGCAGGTAACTACGACAGATACAATGGCGGCCTTAGCCTGAATTATAAACCCGGCAAACTGAATCTTTACAGCAATTACAATATCCGGCAGGACAGGCGCCTCCGTATAAACAATATCAACAGGGAATACTCAGATTCAGCAGGCAAAACGCTT
>JANOJO010000203.1:0-4525 GCA_031418795.1 Bacteroidota bacterium
TAAAATCTGAAATCTAAAATCCTAAATTGCACTCATGCTTTCAGTCACCATTCTTGGAAATAATTCAGCCGTACCGGCATTTGACCGCCACCCCACCAGCCAGGTAATTACTTTAGATGGCTTCAATTTTTTAGTTGATTGCGGCGAAGGCACGCAGATACAAATGATGAAATATAAAATTCGCAGGGCAAAAATTTCGCATATTTTTATTTCGCATCTTCATGGCGACCATTATTTCGGATTGGTGGGTTTGATTAACAGCTTTGGTTTATTAAATCACCAGCAAGACCTTCATGTTTATGGTCCATCTCCGCTTCAGGAGATTATTGAGTTGCAATTAAAAGTTGCCAGTACCATTTTACCATTTCAACTTTATTTTCATACCATCAATAAAAACGCAGTCTTAGTTGATGACCCGAAATTTGAAATCCGGTGTTTCCGAACCAATCACCGCATTGAATGTTATGGATTTTCATTTAGTGAAAAGAAAAAGCCAAGAAAAATAGATTTGGAAAAAGTAAGAGCTGTGGGAATACCAACTACATTTTATAAAAGACTGGAAGATGGTATGGATTACACTACCAAAGATGACCTGCTTATAAAAAATGAGGAAGTAACTACCGAAACACCAAAAGGCAAAACTTATATTTTTTGTGCTGATACAAAATATGACGAAAGCTTAGTTCCTCTTTTGCGAAATGCAGATATGATTTATCATGAAACTACATATCTCGACAATTTGAAAGATAGAGCCGAAGAAAGATTTCACTCCACAAGCAGGCAGGCTGCTACAATAGCGAGGAAAGCAAAAGTGAAAAAATTATTGATTGGGCATTTCAGCAGTAAGTATGCCGGGTTGGATGAATTTGAAAAAGAAGCAAGGGAGGTTTTTGAAAATACGGAGATTGCATGCGAAGGTGTTAGTTATAAGGTGTAATGGCTAAATTATTGAATTGCTAAATTGTTATTAGAAGTGTCATAATTTATATTGCCCTAAACAATTTAACCATATAACAATTTAACAATAGCAGTTACTTCACCATCCATTCATAAAAACCCGGAAACTCCATTCTCCATCTTGCCTCATTATGTTTTCCTTCGGATCTTATTACAGTTATCATTACTGATTTTGATACACGATGCATTTCATCAAAAGCTTTTAAAGTAAATGGCACCATGGTTTCCCCTTCATCTTTGCCGGCATAAAAATAAATTCTTGCTTTTATTTTTTTTCCCTTTGCTTTTATATCATCAAATATTTTTGGCGCCACCCAGAACGCAGGAGAAAAAACTCCGGCTCCACCAAACACTCCTGGATATTTCAGAACAGCATACATCGAAATAAGTCCTCCCATTGAACTGCCGGCAATAAAAGTATTTTTTTTGTCTTTAAGCGTTCTGTATTTTTTATCAATAAATGGCTTTAATGTTTTGGCAAGAAAATCAACATACAAAGCTCCTTCACCCTTATTGAGTTCTTTATTATTTGCCGAAATGGAGAAATCGTAAGGACAATATTCATTCAGTCTTTTACTGCCTCCATTATCAATTGCTACCAAAATACATTTTTTGAAAATTGCTGAATCAAAAAATTCATCCACACCCCACTCACCTGAAAAAGAAGTAATATCATCAAATACATTTTGTCCATCGTGCATATACAGTACCGGGTATTTATTTTTAGTTGCCTGGTAATTTTCTGGAAGATAAATCCAGACTCTTCTTGTACGCTGCAATTGCGGAATATAAAATGCAGTGTCAATTATGCTGACATTTTTATTAGCTGTACTTTTCTTTGGTAAGGCCGAAGCAGCAAACAAATCTTTCCATCCTTCAACTGAAACATTGATAGAAGCATCGGCATCTACTTTAAGAGTTCTGTTTCCAATATCTCTGCCTTCTTTAGAGCATTCTACTTTATCCCACCCGCCTCTTGTTATTTTATAATCATAGCTGCCGTATGCTAATGAAAGTTCAAGAAAATATCCTTTCTCATTTTTCTGAAACTGAAAATTTTTATTTTGGGGGTTCCAGCTATTGAAATTGCCAGCGATAAAAACTGAGCTACCTGAAGGAGTATTAGTTGGTAAAGAATTTATTTCAATCCTTATCTTTAGTTGCGATGCAACAGATAATGTAACAAGTAATGCGATCAGGAAGAAAATTGTTTTTCTCAACATGATTCAAAATAAAAGTTTTTTGGGGAGATAACAGAATAGATTTCCTTTCTCTGTGTTCTTTGCTTGTTCTCCTTAACGTTTTTTGCGATTTTTATTACCGCAGAGTGCACAAAGTTTTTTACGCAAAGAACGCAGAGATAACAGCCTGCTTTTCGGTTGATGGTGCGAAGAACTTTGGAAGAAAGACACCGATACAGGAATACTAACATCTGCGCAATTCATTTATTCGTTCTTGATTCTAATACCCCATATCAGCCAAAAAATCCAGGTGATAGTAGTGAAGATGGCAATGGTAAGAGGAAACCAAATTGCTATTATTGCACAAAGAGAATAAAGTACAAATGCAAAATATCCAAATTTGCCGTTTTCACGAATGGCCAGGATTGATTTTTCATTTTTAACTAATTGACCTTTAAGTGCCGAACCGGTTAACAGGATCCAGCTAATAGACTGAGCTACCAAAGTAGAATTATAAAGAATTACTGCGGGAGCTGCATGGCCTGTTAAGATTTATTCACCCATCAGGGAAGTAGGGAATGGAATAAAAACAACGGTTAGCAACATAAAACCATTTGCATAAATAAATGAGGCGGATGATCTATTTATCAGTTTTAAATTGCCGTGATGATTTACCCAGGTTATCAGGATAATGATGAAACTTAAAAGAAATGCCAGGACAGAAGGAGCAATATGTTTCAATGCAAGCCAGAAATCAGCAGTGTTATTGATTTTTTCATTTGACGGGATCTTAATATCAATGATCAATAATGTTAATGCTATTGCAAATACGCCATCACAAAAAGCTTCTAATCTTGAGTTGGGGTTTGATTCTGACATTGGTTCTTTTCACTAAGATAGTTTTCTTTTTTATACTGTTGTTGGTGCGAAGAACTAAGGAATAAAGACTCTGATAATGTGACCTGCCTACCAGGAGGCAAACAACACCAACGGCGTAAAGCATTTTTTCTTTATATAGTTATTACTAGTTTTCCTTTATGTTCTCCTTTGCCAAAAATCCTGAATACATCAGGAACCTCATCTAACTTGTAGGGTCCATCTATCAAGGGTTTGATTTTGCCGGCTTCGAAAAGACTGTTTATATAAGCCAGATCCTTGTTTGGCTTCAGCGAAACAATGCGTATGTACTTTTTACTGATCATAGAAATCCACGGCCCTAATAATAAAGCCTGGAGAAGCCGGCCCATAGAACCTCCAACAGTTACATAAACTCCATTGCGGCATAATGCACGGGCATAATCAAACATCGAACGATTCGTTTTCACATCAAGAATCAGGTCATAGCACTTCCCGTTTTTAGTAAAATCTTCTTTTGTATAATCAATGACATGATCAAAGCCGATTGAACGCATCATATCCAATTTACCTGTGCTGTCAACACCAGTAACTTCAACCCCGTATAATTTTGCAATCTGTATTCCAAAAGTTCCTACACCGCCGCCTGCACCATTGATCAAAAGTTTTTGCCCCTGTTGAATTTTTCCTTTATCAAGAAGACCCTGTACAGCCAGCATTGCTGCCTGTGGTATCGCCGCTGCTTCTACAAAACTCATACTGGCAGGTTTCAGCGATAATGCTTTTTCATGGGCACAAACATATTCAGCAAAACCTGCCCAGTGACCACTCAAATCACCATACACATCATCACCTGTTTTAAGCTGGGTTACATTTTTACCAACTGCTTCAATTCGTCCTGCAATATCGGAGCCGAGTATTTGTCTCTTTGGTTTCAAAAAACCGTTTAGCAGGCGATTTATAAAGTCGCCATGGAGAAGGCCATCATCCCAATCATTTATTGATACCGCATAAACTTTTATCAGCACTTCATCGTCCTTCGGATAAGGTTTTTCTATTTCTTTAATCTGCAGAACTTCAGGGCCTCCGTATTTTGTGTAAACAATTGCTTTCAATTTTATTAATATTTATTTTTCATGTTGCGCACAATTCTTAAATATACATAACTTCTTGTATGAACATAAATTGATAAACAACGCATATTTATATGCAAAGGGATAATTTTAGTTCGTATGGTTGGTGGAAGAAACACCGGCCACGGGTTGAGACACAGTCTATGGATAACGATCGAACATTTTTTATTTTATAGAACACTTAGCACAACGAGGGGGTAAAGTAAATTATTTTATTTCGCTGCTGCATCAATCATTTTTTCAAGAACTTTTAAATCAACGTCCTCAAGTTTATTGATATAAAGGCAACCGGTACCGGTCTTGTGTTTACCTAATTTTTTCAACGCATCAGCGTGTCGCTGCAGATTAATCAGGTGTAATGATAAATTAGCTTTGCGCGGGGAAAAACCAATTTTGAAC
>JANOJO010000204.1:0-2288 GCA_031418795.1 Bacteroidota bacterium
GCTGCTGTTTTGGTTGATGCAATCGGAAGATTAATTCCCGGAGTACTGAATGATGAAACCTCTGCACTCACAGATTCTTTCCAGGATAATTTATTAGCGCCACCTGTTTATACCCGGCCCGAAGATTTTCGCGGTTGGAAAGTGCCGGATATATTAATGAGTGGTGATCATAAAAAAATTGAAGAATGGCGGCATGAGCAGTCAATGCTTCGTACAAATGAAAGAAGACCGGATATGATGGATTGAAATAACATTTGCTGTTATATCCTATCTGCCACTCATCCTCTAATTTTACGGCTTTGTCTTTTATAAAGAATTTGCTTCAATTCTTTTTCGCAATTTGGCATCGCATTTATCAACAAAACTGCATGAAACAACTAACTATACTTATTTTTTGTTTATTTCTTTTTATTAAATTCTTTAGCCAGGAAACAAACAATGCAACCTACCAGCAGGAATACCAGCTTCGCACTGCAAAAGCAACCGACCTTATTAATATTGATGGGGAACTGAATGAAGCATCCTGGCAAAATGCTCAGGTTATAAAAAATTTCTGGCAAAAATTTCCGGTAGATACCGGCCATGCAAAGCGCCAAACAGAAGTAAGAATAACTTACGACGCCAGTTTCCTGTATGTGGGTATTATTAATTATGATACGAATTATTATGTGATTCAAACACTGAAGCGTGATGTTGATCCCGGTAACAGTGATGGCATAGGAGTAGTGCTTGATCCTTTAAATGGAAAAACCAATGGATTTTTATTTACTGTAAGTCCTTATAATGTACAGGCAGAAGATCAGCTGACAGCAGGAGGAGGTGGTGGTGAAATTAATTTCAGTTGGGATAATAAATGGTTCTCACAAACCACCAGGCTTAATGACCGGTGGATTGCAGAAATGGCCATTCCTTTTAAAACGCTGCGATATGATGCAACCAAAACAGTTTGGGGAATTAATTTCATCCGGGCTGATCTGAAAAACAATGAATACAGTACATGGACAAAAGTTCCGATTAATCTCCAGTTTTATGATTTTGGATATACAGGTGCTTTGATCTGGGATGCGCCACCGCCCGAACCGGGAAGAAACATTTCAGTAATACCGTACATCACCGGCGGCTTGAACAGCAACCGTGAAGATGGTTTAAAAACTGATGGAGAGTTAAACCAGGGTTTCGATGCAAAGATTGCTCTTTCTTCAAAAATGAATCTTGACCTGACGGTTAATCCTGATTTTTCACAGGTGGAAGTTGATAAGCAGGTGACCAATCTTACCCGCTTTGATATTTTCTTTCCTGAGCGTAGAACTTTTTTTATTGAAAATGCAGATTTATTTACCACATACGGTTTTCCCGGAAGCAATCCATTTTATTCCAGAACAATCGGGCTTGATAAAGATGGTAACCGTATTCCTATTTATGCGGGGTTGAGATTAACTGGTAACCTGGATAAAAAAACGAGGATTGGTATAATGAGTATGCAAACAGGCAGGAAAGGAGAATTTGATGCACAGAATTACAGTGCAGTTTCAGTAAGCCGCCGTGTATTGAAACGATCTATTATTAAAGCCTATTACTTCGGTCGCGAAGCTTTTATGAGTGAACAAAAGAAAAAAGACAACCCGCTTGACCGCTATGGAAGAAATGCAGGATTTGAATTAGGATACACAAGTAACAAAGGAGATATACAATCATGGTATGGGTTTCATAAAAGCTGGAAACATGGAATTAATAAGGATGATCATTTTATTTATGCAGGTACCGGTTATTTTGGGCGGAAATTTTCAGGTTTTATAAATGCGGGGCAAACGGGAACAAATTTTTATGCTGATATGGGATTTATTCAACGGATAGAAAATTATGATGCTGCCCTGGATACAACCATCCGGTTGGGTTATAAAGATTTATTTGCCATGCTGAGCTATACCATGTTTCCTAAAAAAGGAAGATTGAATTCTCACAATATTAATATTAATAACAATGTAGTATGGAACCCTGATGGCACATTCAATGAAAGGATTACTGAGATCGTTTATATTTTTAATTTTAAAAATACCGGAGAGTTACGCATCGGGGGCAATAACCAGGATGTTCATCTTTTGTTTCCTACTTCGTTTACCGATTATGATCCCCTGCCAAAAGGAAAATACAGTTTTGGAAATTTCAGCGTGAAATACCAGTCGGATAAAAGAACCAGATTTAATTTCAAAGCAGGCATACGGGAAGGTGGTTTTTATAATGGTACTATTCAACAATACACCCTGGAACTTAATTACCGCACACAACCA
>JANOJO010000205.1:0-8555 GCA_031418795.1 Bacteroidota bacterium
TTATCTGGTTTTAATTTATGTGTTGCTTCATTGTCAGCAATAAATTTTTCCAACTGCAAAGCATTCGTTGGAACGGATGGTAACTGATTGCTGTAATTAGGAAGAGATGGTTGCGGGCCGAGAAAATAAACGATGATTAAAATAATAAGAAGAATGCCAAGCCATTTAAAAAAACGCATAGAATGATTTTGAATAAAGCTAAAATAAAATTTGTCACGGGGGCACGGAAATCACAGAATAAGTTAGAATAGATTTCTGGGTTTTATTTTATCTTTATCTTCATTAATTTTCTTTCTTCTCCTTCTCTCTTTTAATCTCTTAGTTTCAACTGCACCACATTCTCTATATGATGTGTATGCGGAAACATATCCACCGGCTGTACTTTGGTAACCATGTATTTTTCGTTGAGCAAATTCAGATCTCTTGCTTGTGTGGCGGGGTTGCAACTTACATACACTACTATTGGCGCCGCCATTTCCAGAATTTTTTTTACTAATTTTTCGTGCATGCCTGCCCGCGGCGGATCGGTAATGATAACATCAGGCCTGCCGTGTTTTGCAAAAAAATCATCATTGCACACATCAATTACATCGCCGGCAAAAAATTGTGCATGAGAAATATTATTCAAAGCCGCATTTTCTTTTGCATCTTCAATGGCGGCGGCAATCATTTCCACACCAATTATTTTTTTTGCATGCTTACTTATAAATATGCCGATGCTGCCCGTGCCGCAATAAAGATCATACACGGTTTCTTTACCTGTCAACTCAGCAAACTCTTTGGTAATGCTGTATAGTTTCTCCGCCTGCTTTGTATTAGTTTGAAAAAAAGATTTAGGTCCTATCTTGAATTGAAAAGTTTCTTCTGTATCGGGTGCAAATAATTTTTCTATAACATAACCCTTGCCAAAAAAAGCAACCGGCTCCAGGTCGTGAATGCTGTCGTTCCATTTTGTATTGATGGTATAAAGTAAAGTGGTGATGCCGGGCACTTCTTTTAATAAATGAGTAAGCAGCAAATTTCTTTTTCCTTCATCCTCTTCGCCTAATACTACATTCACCATTACTTCGCCGGTATTGCAAATGCGAACCTGTGCATTTCTTAAAAACCCCGTGTGCAATTTATAATCATAAAAAGAAAAAATATTTTTTCTTGCAAACTCAGCGATTGTATTTCGTATTGCATTAGTTGGCTCGGCCTGCAACCAGCATTTTTCTATCTCCACCACTTTATCAAACCAGCCACGGGCATGAAAGCCGGAGGCTCCAGCCCCCCCACCCCCCGAAGGGGGGATCATCTGCGCACCAACCTCGCTTTTTGTAAATTCTTCATCTATAGCAATTATTTCATCAAGCAAGGTTAGTGTGGGGGTGGCCTTCCCCTCCGGGGAAGGGCCTGTCCCGACACTTCGGGATCGGGATGGGGCCGGTGTATATTCTTTTGTACTAAAAGTATATTCAAGTTTGTTGCGGTAAAACTCTGTTGCATCACATCCGGCAATCAGAAATATTTCCGGTAACTGAACTTTTCCAATTCGTTTCAATGTTTCTTCTACTTGTTTTTGTTTATACACTAATTGTTTTTCATAAGGAAGCATCTGCCACTGGCAACCGCCGCATACACCAAAGTGTGAGCAAAAAGGAATGACTCTGTCTTTTGATAAAGAATGAAATTTTACAGGAGTGCCTTCGGCCCAGTCTTTTTTACTTTTTAACAAACGCAGATCCACTACATCACCTGGTACGGCTTTTTCAATAAAAATTACTTTGCCGCCAACTCTTGCCAGGCTTTTGCCTTCGGCAGCATAATCTTCTACCAGCACTTTTTCCAGAATAATATTTTTTTTCTTTTTACTCACGGCGCAAATGTAACCCCCATCGTTCAACTTCAAGAACTCTTAGCAGGGGAATGCTTCATTGCCTGCCTGATAATTTTAAAGCAACTCTTTTATTAAAAAACCACTCTGGTAAAATAGTTTGTAATTATATCCCTGTTTGAAAACGGAGGTTTGGCTAACCGCCGTTTTTGAATAACTTTACCCGTTTAATATCATTACTCCATGAAGCGATTTTTTTTCCTGCTGTTTTCTGTTTTCTGTTTTCAGTTTCTTTCTGCCCAAATCAATGAATTTGAATTGAAGGTTACATTCAAACCTTTCAGGAACCAGTTTATTTACTTAGGTTATTATTATGGCAAACAAAAACCTATTGTAGATTCTGTTCTGCTTGATGATAATAGCTTTGGCGTTTTTAAAAGAGCCAAAAAAATGGAGAAAGGAGTTTACTTAATAGGCTATCCTGGCAAGGCGGGCTATTTTGAAATACTGATTGATAAAGAACAAAAATTTTCTGTGTTTGCAGATACTGCCAACCTGATGAATATGCTGAAGTTTGAAGGCTCTCCTGATAATGTTTTGTTTTTGCAATATCAGAATTATACTTCGGCCAAAGCAAAGGAAATAGAAAATGCAAAAGCACAATTGACTATTTCAAAAAATGCAGTTGATTCAGCAAACTGGCGTACAGTAATTGATAAAGCAGGAAATGAAATACAACAAAACCGGCAGGCTATTATAGAAAAAAACCCTGATGCCACCATGACCGCTTTGTTGAGAGCTATGAAAGACCCTTTGATACCTGCCGCAGAAAAACATCCGGGTGGAAAATATGATTCCTTATTTGCTTACCGCTACTTTAAAGATCATTTTTGGGATGATGCTTATTTTTTTGATGAGCGTCTTGCCCGAACATCTTTTTTTGAAGACAAGTTGGATCAGTATTTTACTCAGTTGGTAGCACCGGATCCTGATTCTGTGATTAAAGAACTGGAATGGATGCTGGCTTATGCCAGTGCCAATGATGAAATGAAACGGTTCCTGCTTGTAAAATTCGTAAACCGCTATATCAACATGAAGTATATGTGGGAAGACAGGGTGTTTGTGCATTTGTTTGAAAAATATTTTTCGCAACAGGATTATCCCTGGCTCACTGAAAAAGGAAAGAAAAGCATTTTTGACCGTGCTTATAGTTTGATGGCAAACCTGTTTGGCAGCCAGTCAGCAGAAATAGAATTGCCGGATAGTAACGGGAGTATAAAAAAATTATTCTCCGTTGCTGCACCTTATACCGTTGTTGTTTTTTGGGATCCTACCTGCGGGCATTGCAAAGAAACACTGCCGCGTATTGATTCTATGTTCCAGGCAAAATGGAAAGCATTGAATGTAAAAATATTTGCCCTGGCAAAAGAAACGGACGGCACAAAAAAAGACTGGACAAAATTTATTAGTGACCATCAGTTGAAAGACTGGGTGCATGTATATTATTCAAAAGCAGATAATGATGCAAGGGTGAAAAATAATATTCCCAGCTATTATCAATTATATGATGTGCAAACCGTACCTACTTTATATTTGCTTGACAAAGACAAACGAATTCTTGCTAAAAAAATTCCTTTTGAACAAATAGATGAAGTGCTCGGCTTTAAATTAAAAAGCCGGTAAAACCAATTTATATGAAAATTAAACAACTACTTTTTGCTGTTGCTTGTGCAATTTCTTTTTCCATAAATGCACAAACGCTTTTTACTTATGCCAATAAAAAAGCCGATGCAAAAGAATTCATCCGGGCATACAATAAAGTATATCCGGAAGGCACGGTTATCAATAAAGAAAAATCTGTTCGTGAATACCTGGCGCTGTATATCAATTCCAAATTAAAGATTCACGAAGCGTATGAAAAAAAACAAGATACGCTGCCGGCTTTTGTAGAAGAACTGAATAGCCTGCGCCAGCAAGTGATGGGAAATTATATGAGTGACCCCGAAAGTTATAATGCATTAGTGAACGAGGCATTTATCCGCAGCCAGAAAGATGTACAGGTACAGCACATCTATATCCCATACAAAATTCAAAATAATATTTCTGACTCAGCCGTAGCAAAATTGAAAATCAATGAAGCCTATATGGAACTTTCATCAGGGAAAAAATTTGATGAAGTAGCTTTGAAATTTTCAGCAGACCCATCTGTTGTTCGCAATAAAGGCAATATCGGGTTCATCACTGTTTTTTCTTTGCCTTACCAGTTTGAAAATATTATTTATGGTTTATCGCCGGGCAAATATTCAGCGCCGTATAAATCAAAATTGGGTTTCCATATTTTTAAAAATATGAGTGAAAGAAAACCTGTTGGAAAAATTAAAGCAGCTCAAATACTTTTATCATTGCCACCGGGAAGCGATGAGCAGTCCATAAAAAAACATGCACTGCTTGCTGACTCTTTGTATAAACGACTTTTGAAAGGAGATGATTTTGCAAAGATGGCTG
Organism: Bacteroidota bacterium; assembly: GCA_031418795.1. Taxonomy (GTDB): domain Bacteria; phylum Bacteroidota; class Bacteroidia; order Chitinophagales; family Chitinophagaceae; genus VBAS01. Next base: position 4,322 of record JANOJO010000205.1, read on the forward strand.
CCACATTCAGCAATGATTATATATCCGCAGCATCTGGCGGGCAGATGGCAGAATTTTCTGTTGGCAGTTTTGATCCTGAATTTGAAACCGCGGTATTTTCTTTGCCGGCCAATGGCGCTATCAGTAAACCTTTTCTTACTTCGCATGGTTACCATATTGTAAAACGTATAACGCTTACCACTCCAGTTGCTGTAAAAAATAAAAAAGCGTTGGATGAAATTAAAAACAAGTTGGATAAAGATGAGAGAATAAACCTGACCCGTGAATTATTGATAAGCAGGGTTATTCTCAAAGCCGGGTTTACACAAGCAAGTACAGACCGTGCACAGTTGAAAGCTTTTATAGACAGCACGGTTGATGGCAAGAAACCACCTGCAGGAAATATGATAACCAATGAAATGGTTTTACTTGCGGTGGGTGAAGAACAAAAAAAAGTGTCAGACCTTGTTGCATACGGACAAACAAGCCGGTTGCAACCAGATGGATCGGGCTTAAAATCAATTGATCAATTGCTGGAAGAATTGAAACAGCTGGCGGCGCTTGATTGTTACAAGAATCACATGGAAAAGTATAATGAAGAATTTGCACAACAGATGAATGAGTTGAAAGACGGCAACCTGTTCTTTGATATTATGATGAAAGAAGTTTGGAACAAAGCGCAGGCAGATACGGCAGGCCAGTTGAATTATTACAATGCGAATTTGAAAAAATATATGTGGAAGAACAGCGTAGCCGCAGTTATTTTTTATTGTGGCGATGAGCTGACTGCTATCGAAATAAAAAAAGCCATTTCAAAAAATCCAACCAGTTGGAAAACGGCTATTGAAAATTTTGGAGATCGGGCCACTGCAGATTCCGGCAGGTTTGAGTCATCAAAAATACCCGGACTAAAAAAAGTTGTTCCTAAACCGGGCATGATAACGGCCATAGAAAAAAACAAAGATGATAACAGCGCAGCCTTTGCCTATATTTTAAAAGTATATACTACGCCTGCACAAAAAACATTTGCCGAAGCCAAAGGAGATGTAATTACAAATTACCAGGACGAACTGGATACACAATGGGTGAATGCACTTAAAAAGAAATACCCGGTGGTTGTTGATCAGAAAGTGCTTCAGTCTTTGATTAAGTAATTCGGAATTGGGGATTTGGAATTAGGTGAGAAGTTTCAGCTAATGTTTAGATTCTTTGCAAACAAATAAATCGCAGGAATTTCTTACTAAATTCCTAATTACAAACCCGCCTGCCGGACGGGCAGGTTCCCAATTCCATTACAAGTTCCTGACCACATTGCACACCACATGCGGCCTGCCCAATGTATAATAATGCAGAACGGGAACACCGGCAGCTTTTAATTCTCTTGATTGTGCCAATAGCCATTCTCCTCCTACCAGTTCACAATCCTCATCTGTTTTGCATTGCAGCATGGCATTGAGTAAATCAGTTGGTACATCAACATAAAATGTACGCGGCAGCATGGTCAGTTGCTTTTTTGTAGTAATGGGTTTCAATCCCGGAATGATGGGAACATTAATTCCTGCTGCTTTACATTTTTCTACAAATGCAAAATATTTTTTATTGTCAAAAAACATTTGTGTTACAATATAATCTGCACCTGCATCCACTTTTTCTTTCAGGTACTGAATATCGCTGTCCATATTTGGCGCTTCAAAATGTTTTTCTGGATAGCCCGCCACGCCAATGGAGAATTTTGTTTTAGAAGTATCTTTTAAATCTTCTTCCAGGTAAATTCCGGCATTAAGATTCACTACCTGTTTTAATAAATCAATTGCATATTTATGTCCGCCGGGTTCGGGTTCAAAACTTGTTTCATTTTTTGCAGCATCACCACGAAGCACCAGTACATTATCAATGCCGAGATAATGCAGATTGATTAATGCATCTTCTGTTTCACTTATACCAAAGCCACCACAAATAAGATGCGGCACGGTGTCCACATTATATCTGTTCATTATTGCTGCACAAATACTTTCTGTGCCCGGTCTTTTTCTCACCACCACTTTTTGAAAAGAACCATCAGCTTGTTTTTTAAAAACATGTTCGCTGCGGTGATAGGTAACATTAATATATACCGGCTTGAATTCCATCAATGGATCAAGATGTTTATATAAAGCGCCAATGCCTTTACCTTTTAAAGGAGGTAATACTTCAAATGAAATCAATGTGTCTTTTGCCTGCGTGATATGCTCAATAACTGTCATGCCTTTTTTAAAATTCGTGCAAAGCTAAGTATGATAGCCTCATTACGCAAATTGATGTTAAAGGGTTACAATAAAAATTTCATTAATTAATCAACCCTTATTTTTGCCCGGCATGTCTGTCATTATTAAAACAAAAGATCTTGTAAAACGATACCGCCAGCGTACGGTAGTCAATCATGTTTCAATCGAAGTGGGGCAGGGTGAAATTGTAGGATTGCTTGGCCCAAATGGTGCAGGTAAGACTACAACTTTTTACCAGGTAGTTGGATTAATAAAACCTGATGAAGGAAATGTTTTTCTGAATGATCTTAATATTACCAGGCTGCCCATGTATAAACGGGCACAGATGGGTATTGGTTATTTGCCACAGGAGCCATCCGTATTCCGCAAGCTTTCGGTGGAAGATAATATTATGGCTGTGCTGGAAATGTCGGGCATGAATCGTGAAGAGCGGCATCAGAAACTTGAAACATTATTAAATGAATTTCGCCTGCAGCATGTAAGAAAAAGCAATGGTGACGTAGTGAGCGGTGGCGAAAGAAGAAGAACAGAGATTGCAAGAGCATTGGCCGTTGATCCAAAATTTATTTTATTAGATGAACCCTTTGCCGGTATTGACCCGATTGTGGTGGAAGATATACAGGCCATTGTTGCAAGGCTGAAATATAAAAATATTGGCATCCTGATTACTGACCACAATGTAACCGAAACATTATCCATTTGCGACAGGGCCTATCTTTTAATTGAAGGAAAAATTTTTAAACATGGTACTGCAGAAGAATTAGCTGCCGATGAAGATGTAAGACGATTATACCTCGGCAGAAATTTTGAATTGAGGAGAAAAGATTATCTGCATGAAGAAGCGAGAGCGGCAGATCAATAACTTCCAGTTTTCTTTTCCCAAATAATTTTATCTTTCCACCACACATGAAACTACTCAGCCCCGCCATATCATCTCTTGCCCGTATGCGAATGTGGCGCATAGAAGCATGGAAAAATAATCCCATCGAAGCGCAACGGGATATTTTGCAAAATCTTGTAACCGCAGCACAATACACCGAGTTTGGAAGAAAATATAATTTCTCCCAGCTCTTTACACTCCGGTCTTTCAAAGAAGCAGTGCCCATTCACGAATACGAAGACATCAAACCATACATTCAGCGTATTATGGATGGTGAACAAAATATTTTATGGAACACTCCCATTTATTGGTTTGCAAAAAGCAGTGGTACTACCAGCGATAAAAGCAAATTCATTTCTGTAAGTGATGAAAGCCTTCAGGATTGCCACTACAAAGCGGCGAAAGATGTATTGACCATGTATTATAATTTTAATCCTGAATCAGAATTGCTGACAGGGAAAGGATTGATCATTGGCGGCAGTAATACTATTAACCAATTAAATCCTGAAGTGCAATATGGCGATCTGAGTGCAGTGCTTTTACAAAACACCCCTTTCTGGGGTCATTGGCTTCGTACGCCTGATCTTGATATTGCTTTAATGAATGAATGGGAAAATAAAATTGAAAAACTTGCAGAGAGTACGATAAAAGAAAATGTAACTTCTGTTTCCGGAGTGCCAACTTGGACGATTGTGCTGTTCAAACGTATTTTAGAAATCACTGGTAAAAAAACTATTGCTGATGTGTGGCCTTCTATTGAATTATATATGCACGGTGGCGTTTCGTTTACTCCATACAAAGAACAATTTAAAAAACTGATTGGAAAAAGTATCCATTACTTAGATATGTATAATGCAAGCGAAGGTTTCTTTGCTGCTTCCGATCATCCGGGTGAAGAAGGGATGTTGCTGTTTTTGGATCATGGAATATTTATGGAGTTTATGCCAGTAAGTGAATATGGAAATAAAAATCCTGAAACAATAGGGTTAAAAGAAGTGGAACTGGGAAAAAATTATGCCCCGGTTATTTCCACCAATGGTGGCTTATGGCGGTACTTAGTTGGTGATACAATTCAGTTTACTTCGTTGAAACCATTTAAGATAAAAGTGTC